>NZ_JCALCX010000021.1:0-116358 GCF_059812565.1 Mycobacterium sp. NGS49
TGGTGGTGAGCAGCCAGACGAAGACGAAGGTGTAGACGGCGAAGTGAATGACCGACAGCGCCAGGCCGGCGATCGCCAGGCCGCGGCTGGCGGTGTTGTTCTTGTCGGCCTGGTGCAGCGCGTGCACGCCGAACGGAATCGTGACCAGCCAGCACGGGATGAAGAGGACGACGTACTGCAGGATTCCCAGGACCACGCTCATTACGGCTAGACCACTGATCTTGGGGACCGAAATACCCTTGACCAGGGCGGCGGGAGCTACCAACCGAGGGGCGATCGTCGTCATGGCCTCAGTGTTGTGCGCAGCGCTTGAAGGATTCTTGGGGCTTCCTTGTCATGCCGAGCAGACGCAAACTCACCATGGAGCGTGCGCTCCACGGTGAGTTTGCGTCTGCTGGCGGGGGAGGGGCGGGGAGCGCAGGCTAACGTCTGCACGCGTGATCGTGCTGCTGCCTCCGTCGGAGACCAAACGGGCCGGGGGCGACGGCCCACCGCTGCAACTCGCCAATCTCGGCCACCCGGGACTGAATCCATTGCGGTCGGCGCTGGTGGGGGAGCTTGTCGAGTTGGCGTCGGACCCGGTGGCGAGCAGGTCGGCGCTGGGCGTCTCGGCGTCGCAAGTCGCCGAGATCGAGCGCAACGCGGCGCTTCGCCTGGCACCCACACTGCCGGCCATCCGCCGCTACACCGGGGTCCTCTACGACGCGCTGGACGTCGACTCACTGCGCGGGGCCGGAGCGAAGCGCGCAGCTGACCGCTTGTACATCGCGTCGGCGTTGTTCGGGCTGCTTCGCGCCGACGATCGGGTGCCGGCGTACCGGCTCTCCGCGACGTCGAAACTGCCGGGCAGACCCACGCTGGCCGCCCGGTGGCGGCCGCTGCTGGAGCCGCTGCTCGCCGAGTTGGCCGAGGAACACCTGATCGTCGATCTCCGCTCGGGTTCGTATGTCGCGCTGGGCCGGGCACCGGCCGCCGTCGCCGTGGACGTGTTGGCCGAGTACCCCGACGGCCGACGGGCAGTGGTCACCCACTTCAACAAGGCGCACAAGGGACGCCTGGCCCGTGCTCTGGCCGTCACCCGCGCCGAGCCCGCTGATGCCGCCGCGGTCGCAGCCGTCGCCCGCAGGGCGGGTCTTCGCGTGGAGCGCAGCGGAAATGACGTGACCGTTATCGTTCCGGCGACACCGGGCCGGCTGGCGAGCGGCGCGGCGCTACCCGCTGCGCAGGATCGCGAAGGAATGGCCGGGTAGCTCGGTGGCCTTGTCCCCGGCCTCCGGGCTGTCCCAGGCCAGCACCAGCTCGCCCTGGACCGGCACGCTCACCGCTTCGACACCCAGATTGCACGCGATCGCCAGCCCCCCGCGCCACAGCACGATCCACCGCTGTTCCTCGTCGTAGTCGACGACGAGGTGATCCAGCCACGGGTCGGCGAGGTCGGGCTCGCTGAGGCGCAGCGCGATCAGGTCGCGATACACCTCCAATAGCCGGGCGTGGTCTTCGGAACCGATCTCGTCCCAGTTGAGCTTGGAGCGCTGAAACGTCTGGGGGTCCTGGGGATCGGGAATGTCGTCGGCGTCCCACCCGTGTTCGGCGAATTCCGCCTTGCGCCCCGTCCTGGTGGCCTCGGCCAGCTCCGGCTCGGGATGCGAGCTGAAGAACTGGAAAGGCGTGGACGCACCCCACTCCTCGCCCATGAAAAGCATTGCCGTATAGGGAGATCCGAGAACCAAGGCGGCCTTGACGGCCAACTGTCCCGGCGTCAGGTTCTGCGAGGGGCGGTCCCCGAGCGCGCGATTGCCGACCTGGTCGTGCGTGCACGTGTAGGCCAGCAGTCGGGTCGCCGGGATCCCGGTCTCCTCGGTGGTGTCCAGCGGCCGACCGTGCCGGCGCCGGCGGAACGAGGAGTAGCTGCCGGCGTGAAAGAACCCGTGGCGCAACGTCTGCGCCAACGTGCCCAGGGAACCGAAATCGCCGTAGTAGCCCTGACGTTCGCCGGACACCGCGGTGTGGATGGCGTGGTGGATGTCGTCGGCCCATTGCGCGGTGAGACCGTACCCGCCGCGCTCCCGCGGGGTGATCAGGCGCGGATCATTGAGGTCGCTCTCAGCGACCAGTGCCAGCGGTCGGCCCAACTGCCTTGACAACCAGTCGGTTTCGGTGGCGAGCTCCTCGAGCAGGTGTACGGCGGTGAGGTCCACCAGCGCGTGTACCGCGTCCAGCCGCAGGCCGTCGGCGTGGAAGTCGCGCATCCACCGCAGCGCACACCCGATGATGTAGCGGCGCACCTCGTCCGAGTCGGCGTCTGCGATGTTGATGCCCTCGCCCCACGGGTTGCTGGCCGACGACAGATATGGCGCGAACTTCGGCAGATAGTTGCCCGAGGGTCCGAGGTGGTTGAACACCGCGTCGATCAGCACGCCGAGACCGCGGGCGTGACACGCATCGACCAACCTGACCAGGCCGTCGGGACCGCCGTAGGGCTCGTGCACGCTGTACCACAGCACGCCGTCGTACCCCCAGCCGTGCGTGCCGGCGAACGAGTTGACCGGCATCAGCTCGACGAAGCCGACACCGAGATCCACCAGGTAGTCCAGCTTTTCGATGGCCGCGTCGAAGGTGCCCTCGGGGGTGAAGGCGCCGACGTGCAGTTCGTAGATCACCGCGCCCTCGACGGACCGGCCGGCCCAGTCGCCATCGGTCCAGGCGGCGCCCGCCGGATCCCAGAGCTGGGAGCGTTCGTGCACGCCATCGGGCTGGCGCGGAGAACGCGGGTCCGGAAGCACGGTGGCGTCGTCGTCGAGCAGGAAGCCGTAGCGGGCATCCGGTCGCGCATCCACGCTGGCGTGCCACCAGCCGTCGTCGGAGCGGATCATGTCGTATACCGCGCCGTCGACGTCGAGGCGCACCAGCTCAGGCTTGGGCGCCCACACTTTGAATTCAGTCATCAAGACGCTCCAGTAGCACCACGGGCAGCTCGGCGAAGAGTTGGGCGGCCGCTGTCGGCCCGCTTGCCGTGGCGCCGGTCAGCCGATCGGTCCACGATCCGTCGGGCAGCGGCAGCACCGTGTCGCCCCAGCCGGTGTCGCTGAGCGCCACCGTCCAGCGGGTGACTGCCACCACGATGCCGGGGCCGCGGCGAAACGCCACGACGTGGTCGGCGGCCTGTCCGGCGGCGAGCACCGGCACGTAGTCGCCGTGCAGGAAACAATCCGGCCGTGACCGCCGCAGGCGCAGAGCGGTCGTGACGACGCGAATCTTGTTATGCTGCAATTCGTTCAGCGCTTGGCGCCGGACCGCGTAGTCGACCTCACGGCGGTTGTCCGGGTCGACCAGGCTGTCATCCCACAACTCGGTGCCCTGGTAGACGTCGGGGATACCCGGGACGGTCAGGGCCAGCAGCTTCTGGCCCAGCGCGTCGCTGGCGGCATGGGGGTTGACCTGGCCGACGAGTTTGGTCAATTCGCCGGCCACAGGTCCGTCCAGCACTTTATCCAGCCAGCTGTGCACGGCGCCCTCGAACTCGGAGTCAGGGTCGTTCCATGACGTGTGCCAAGCCGCCTCCCGGATCGCCTTCTCGGCGTAGGCGTGCAGTCGATCGCGTAACTCGCCGGTGACCTCGCCGCTCGCCGGCCAGACACCGAAGATGTTCTGCCACAGGAATTGTCCGGTCGCCGGATCAGGGGAGGGGGCATGGCTCTCCCACCGCCGCACGAATTCGGTCCACAACGACGGCACCTGTGACAGCACACCGATGCGGGCCCGCACGTCTTCTCCGCGCTTGGTGTCGTGCGTGGTCAGTGTGGTCATGGCTGACGGCCACAGCCGGGCACGGGTGGCGGCGCTCTGATGGAACTCGGCCACGCCGACCCCGAACCGGTGTGGTTCCCCGCCGACCTCGTTCAGCGATACCAGACGGGCGTCGCGGTAGAACAGACAGTCCTCGACCGCTTTGGCGGTCACCGCGCCGCACAGTTGCTGCAGCCGGATGGCGGACTCGCCGCCGCGGGCCAGTGCGGCGGCGAGAACGACGAGGGCGGGCCCCAGATCCGGTTGTGCCGCTTCGGTTTCGGCAAGTGCGGTCGGTAACATCGCCGACAACCCCTGATAGTCACACCGGTAGACGTCGATGTGGGTCAGCAGCGCCGCCACCGCCTCCGGCAGCCGCGGGTCGTCGGCGCCCGCGGCCGCCACGATGCTGCGCCGCAGCCGCGCCAGCTCACTGCCCAGGGTGTCGGTCGCGGCCCGAACCTTGAGTTCGGCCAACAAGTCCGGCATAGCGCTGTACTGCAGGCCCGCGGCATCGACGAGTTCGGTGAGCGCCGGTTCGCCGCGCGGGTCGACGAAAACCCCACCCACCTCCCGCAGCACGTCGTAGCCCGTGGTGCCGGCGACCGGCAGCGTGGGTTCCAGCGCCTCGTCGACGCCCAGGATCTTCTCGATGACGATCCACGCGTCGGGTCCGGCCAACTCGCGCAGCCACACCAGATAGCCTGCCGGATCGGCTAAACCGTCGGGATGGTCGATGCGCACCCCGTCAACGATCCCCTCACTGAACCAGCGACCCACTTCGGCATGGGTGGCATCGAAGACGCGGCGGTCCTCCTGCCGTAATCCGGCCAGCGAGGTGATCGAGAAGAACCGGCGGTATCCGACCACACCGTTGCGCCAGCCCACCAGCCGGTAGTGCTGGCGATCGTGTACCTCCGGGCCGGGCCCGTCCCCGGTGCCCGGGGCGATCGGAAGCGCCAGGTCACCCAGTCGCAGCAGGTCGCCGTCGACGGTCAGATCGGCCGCATCGTCGTCAGAACCCAACAGCGGCAGCACGATTCGCCCCGCGTCGTCCAACGTCCAATCGATATCGAAGAAGGAGGCGTACTCGGAGTCGCGTCCGTGCTTCAGCAGATCCCACCACCAGGCGTTCTGCTGGGGCTGGTCGATACCCACGTGGTTGGGCACCACATCGATCACCAGGCCCATGCCGCGGGCCCGCGCCGCCTCGGACAACCGGGCCAACCCCTCAGGGCCGCCGAGCTCAGGCGACACCGTTGTCGGATCCGTGACGTCATAACCGTGCGACGAACCGCTGGTCGCGGTCAGGACGGGGGACAGGTAGACATGGGACACCCCGAGCTCATCGAGGTAGTCCAGTAGGTTTTCCGCGTCACCGAGCGTGAACGCGAAGCCACTGGACGCGCCGCGAAGTTGCAACCGGTAGGTTGCTGAGACTGGAAAAGGCATGTGTCACAACGTCTTACGTAAGATGAGCACGGAGCGGCCGGGCAGTGCCAGCTCATCGCCCTCATTCACCACCCGGTCGGCCACGCCGGTCGGGCTGGTGGTGTCCAGCTCCACTGTCCACTGCTGTGCATAGTTGCCGTGCGGCATGACAAAGGTGACTTCCTGGTCGTGGGCGTTGAAACACAGCAGGAACGAGTCATCGACGACGCGTTCACCACGGCGATTCGGTTCGGGGAGGGCCTGGCCGTTGAGGAACACCGCGATGCTCTTGCCGAAGTCGTTGTCCCAGTCCTGTTCGGTCATCTCCTCGCCCGAAGGCGTCAGCCATGCGATGTCGTGGATGTCGGCTTCATTGCTGCGAATCGGCCGGCCCTTGAGGAAGCGGCGCCGGCGAAACACCGGATGCTTCTTGCGCAGCCGCGTCACCTTACGGGCGAAGGCCAGTTGGTCGGCGTTCTTCTCGACCAGCGACCAGTCCATCCACGACAACTCGGAGTCCTGGCAATACACGTTGTTGTTGCCGAGTTGGGTGCGCCCGATCTCATCGCCGTGGGAGATCATCGGGGTGCCCTGACTGACCATCAGCGTGACCCAGAAGTTGCGCATCTGCTTGCCGCGCAGCGCGATGATGTCCGGGTCGTGGGTAGGTCCCTCCACACCGCAGTTCCAAGACCGGTTGTGGCTCTCGCCGTCGCGGTTGTCTTCGCCGTTGGCGGCATTGTGTTTTTCGTTGTAGGACACCAGGTCATGCATGGTGAAGCCGTCGTGCGCGGTGACGAAGTTGATGCTGGCGCCGGGCCGCCGGCCGGTCGCTTCGTAGAGGTCCGACGACCCGGTCAGCCGGGAAGCGAACTCGCCCAGGGTTGCGGGCTCGCCCCGCCAGTATTCGCGCACAGTGTCGCGGTATTTCCCGTTCCACTCGGTCCACAAACCTGGGAAGTTTCCGACCTGGTAACCACCTTCGCCGACATCCCACGGTTCGGCGATCAACTTGACCTGGCTGACCACCGGATCCTGCTGGACCAGGTCGAAAAACGCTGACAGTCGGTCGACGTCGTAGAACTCGCGGGCCAGGGTGGCCGCCAGGTCGAACCGGAAGCCGTCGACGTGCATCTCCAGCACCCAATACCGCAACGAGTCCATGATGAGTTGCAGGGTGTGCGGGTGCCGCACGTTGAGGCTGTTGCCGGTACCGGTGAAATCCTTGTAGTGGCGCAGGTCACCATCGACGAGGCGGTAGTAGGCGGCGTTGTCGATGCCGCGGAAGTTGATCGTCGGGCCGAGGTGGTTGCCCTCGGCGGTGTGGTTGTAGACCACGTCGAGGATCACCTCGATACCCGCCTCGTGGAACGTGCGCACCATCGACTTGAACTCGGCGACGGCGCCGCCCGGTTTGCGGCTGGCCGCGTACTGGTAATGCGGGGCCAGGAAACCGAATGTGTTGTAGCCCCAGTAGTTTCGCAGTCCCAGGTCGATCAGCCGATGGTCGTGCAGGAACTGGTGGACCGGCATCAGCTCGATGGCCGTGACGTTCAACGCCTTGAGGTGATCGATGATCACCGGATGTGACAGGCCGGCGTAGGTGCCGCGAAGTTCATGGGGAATGCCCGGGTGCGTCTGGGTCATGCCCTTGACGTGCGCTTCGTAGATGATCGTTTCGTGATAGGGCGTGCAGGGCGCCCGGTCCGACGCCCAGTCGAAGAACGGGTTGATCACCACGGTGGTCATGGTGTGGCCCAGCGAGTCGACCATTGGGGGGATGCCGGTTTCGGACGGGTCCTCGGCCGCGACGGCAAGGTCGTAGGAGAACAGCGCCTGACTGAACTCGAAATCGCCCACGAAGGATTTGCCGTAGGGATCGAGCAGCAGTTTGCTCGGGTCGCAGCGGTGGCCGGCGTCCGGGTCGAACGGCCCGTGCACCCGAAATCCGTAACGTTGTCCCGGGGTAACCGTGGGTAGGTAGCAGTGCCAGATGTAGCCATCGACCTCGTCGAGGTTGATCCGCGTTTCGCTGCCGTCACGCGCAATCAGGCACAATTCGACTTTGTCGGCAACTTCGGAGAACAACGAAAAGTTGGTACCGGCACCGTCATAGGTGGCGCCGAGCGGAAACGGCGAGCCCGGCCATACCGTCACCAGTTCGGGTGAGCCATCCGCGCCGTCATATGAAATATCTGTCCCGCGCTCGGTCGACGACATCACTAGACCTTATCCGTGTCTGCTGCCCTGGGTGGCGTGTCACCACCAACCGGTGACCGCGGCGATCTGGCGGCCCAGTTCGGGTGCCAGCGTGCGCATGTAGGTCGGCGTCAGGTGATGCGGATCGCGATAGATCAGCACGTTTCCTTCGACCGCACGACAGACGTCGGGCTCACATATCGCGTCGGACAGGTCGATCGGCTTGAGCAGCGGGAACTGCCCGATGAAGTCCAGCGTGCCGTTGCGGTCGGACAGCAGGTCGGACCGCTTGACGCCGCAGGAGTCCGAGCCGCGCGCCTTGGCCAGGCAGTCGGCCGGGTTGAATGGTTGCCCATCCTTGACCAGCCATGGCGTGTCCCGCACGGCAAGAATCGGAATGTTGTTGTCGGACAACGTTTGCCAGATTCCGATGTAAGTGGCGGGCATCACGTCGCCGGTTTTGATGTTCCACGGTCGTGTCGAGGTGGTGAACACGTAGTCGGGACGGTCGGTGACCAGCTTGGCCATCGTGGTCTCCACCCACTCCCGGCACTGCGGATAGGGCGCGTTGTTGCCCATGATCAGCGGGACCTGTTCGGTGGACAGCGCGCAGCCCATCTTGAGGTAGGTCACCACTTTGAAGTGGTGCAGGCGACCGAGCAGATCCAGCGCGGGCAGCCAGTGCTCGGCGTGCGACCCACCGGCCAGGGCAATGGTCCGCGGGGCATCGGTATCGCCGTAGGTGCAGTTCACCACCGCGGGGTTGACGAAGTCGCTGATGCATCCGTCTCTGGTGGACGCCGGGAGGTCCTCTTTGACTTCGAGCACGGTGGGGCGCATTCGCAGTTTGGGCACCCGCACGTGATTGACCAATGCGCGCGCGCCGGGATAGTCGGCCGAGCTGAGCCCGCTGAGTTCCTTGCCGCCCGCGCGTTCGGCGACCAGGTGTTCGCGCCAGGTGAATGACGTCGCGGTCAGGGTGACGCCGAGCAGCACCACGACCGAACCCAACGCGATGGTGGGCCTGCGCAGCCGCAACCGCCACGGCACCGGTTCAGCCGGGGTAGCGGTTGCCCGGTAGCGCAACGGGTCTTCGACGTGCCGGTAGGTCAGGTAGGCCAGCACCGCCGACACCAGCAGGACACCCATGCCTTCCAGGAAGTTGGCGCTGCGGTGACCGGTGTAGGAGAGCCAGAAGATCAGCAGCGGCCAGTGCCACAGATACAGGGAGTAGGCCATCGCGCCCAGCGTCACCAGCGGTCTGACCGCCAACACCCGGTTGGGCAGGGGCATCCGGTCGCGGTTGCCGGACCGGGCCCCGATATTGGCACCGGCCATGATCATCAGCACGGCGGCCCCGACCGGTACCAGCGCCCACGGGCCGGGAAACTCCTTGACGCCGTCGATCAGGGCGCCGCACGACAGGATCGCTGCCAGCGCCAGCGTTGCGGTCAGCGTCCGCAGCCACATCGGCCACCGGATACGTGGGACCACCGCGCCGACCAGCGCGCCCAGCAGCAGCTCCCACGCGCGGGCGAAGCTGTTGTAGTACGCGGTCGCCTGGTAGGTCTCGTGGGCGACGATCGCGTACCAGAACGACGCCACCGTCAGCACGCTGAGCAAGACCACGAACACCGTGCGCAGGTGGCGGCGGACCCGCCGCCCGCGACACAGGTAGCCGACCGCGGCGATCACCAGCAGGAAGGCGACATAGAACTGGCCTTGCACCGACATCGACCAGATGTGCTGCAACGGGCTGACCGCTTCGCCGGCGCGCAGATAGTCCGCCGCCGAACTGGCCAGTTCCCAGTTCTGGTAGTAGCCCAGGCTGGCCAGGCTCTGGTCGGCGAACGCCTCCCAGCGGGTCTGCGGCTGGATCAGAACGGTGAGCAGTGCGCACCCGGCTAGCACGACCACCAGCGCGGGCAGTAACCGGCGGACGAGCCGCACCACCTCGTTGGCCGGGTTGAGCGATCCGGCCAGCGCGGAACGCAGCACCTTGCCGCCGAAGAAGAAGCCGGACAACGCCAGGAACACGTCGACCCCGCCGGACACCCGTCCGAACCAGACGTGGAAAACGGCGACCAGAGCGATCGCGATACCGCGCAGGCCGTCGAGATCGTGCCGGTAGAAGCCCGAAGAACGCGTGCCCATGCCGCCGGATGCCGTTTCGGCAGCCGGTTCCCGGGGCGGTGTCGGCGTCTGCATGGTCACCGTTAACTTACCCAAAACCGCCGCCCGCTCCTGGCGGAGCAAGCGGCGGCGGTCGGGTGATGCCGGGGAAGCCCCGAGCTTTTACCGCGGCGCGGTAGCGCCTGGGACGGGTTGCGCGGGCACCAGCTGCAGGGGCGGCTGTGGCGTCGGAACCAGTGGTGCCGCCGGCTGGGGGATCACCTGCTGCAGTGGCGGCTGCGCTGCCTGCTGCTGCAGCGGAGCCTGCTGGACCGGAGCCTGCTGGACCGGAGCCTGCTGCAACGGAACCTGCTGGCCGGGGATCTGCTGGGCCGGGGCCTGCTGGCCGGGGATCTGCTGGGCCGGGACTTGCTGGCCGGGGATCTGCTGGGCCGGGACTTGCTGGCCGGGGATCTGCTGGGCCGGGACTTGCTGGCCGGGGATCTGCTGGGCCGGGGCCTGCTGGCCCGGTACCTGCTGGACGGGCGCCTGCTGGGCCGGCGCGGCCGGTGCCGTCTGCAATGAGTTGGTCCCGAGAAGCCGGACCAGGTAGGGCGCCATGCCGCTACTGCGCACGGGCGAGACCTGCACGACGTCGCCGACCTCGAGCATCTGGCCGTTCCCGAGGTACATCGCGACGCTCTGGGTGCCTTCGGGCCCGTAGAAGATCAAGTCGGCCTTGCGGGCCTGCTGCGGAAGTACTCGTTCGCCGACCCGGTACATCTGGCCGGATGAACGCGGCAATTTCAGGCCGGCGCCGGCGTAGGCGTACTGGATCAGGCCCGACGCGTCGAACCCGACGGTGTTGATGCCCGACCCGGTGCCGCGGGTGGGGCCGGTGACACCGCCGCCGGCCCAAGAGAACGGGACACCGCGCTGCGAGAGTCCGCGCGCGATCACGGTGTCGGCGACCTGTTGGTAGTCGTTGGTCCGGGTGAACGGATCTGCGGAGGCAATGCCCGCGGCAGTCACCATTGGCGCCGCGAACATCAGCAGCCCGATCGCGAAGGCGTAGACGCGTTTCATTTCGTTCCTCTTTTCCTGGGACCCCGGGAGGCCCCTCTGTGCCTCAGCGCGGTGACCGCGCGCATCCGCCGCCGTTCAGGAGCGATAGGCCGCCTCTTCGGGGCCGAGCGCCGCTGGACTTGATGGAGCGAAACCACTCGGGGTTAGCCCGGGTGAAATCACACCAGTCACTGCAGACACTTTGACAACAGAGATAAGTAACCGCCAGAGGCGCGAAACATTATTTGTAGGAACGTGACCCGACGGTTACTGGGAGGATCAATCTTGTGACGGCAGTTGTGATTTCGGTCTCAAAGATGTTGCTGCCGCGTGATGTTGTCCGGGCTCGTCAGCGCCCGAAGGTGTTGCTGAAATCGGTCAGGGCGCGGCCCGCCACCGAGGCCAGGCTCAGGACGCCCACCGAGACGATCGGCCAGAAGGACATGAACCAGCCCTTCACCAGCGACACGAACGGGCCCACCAGGGCCGCCGTCCCCGCCGCGCCGATGCCGCCCCACACCAGCGGGTAGATGTAGTAGTTGACCCCGAACGGCACGACCGGGCAATCGTCGCCCTGGCAGACGTTGTCGGTGAAGGCGAACAGCCGCGTCGGCCAACTTGTCATGGTGACCGCGACGACGATCAACCCCAGCAGCACGAACATGGTGATGACGTCCCAGGGGACCAGGCGCAGCCTGATAACCCGCGGCCCGTCGGCCGGCTGCACCCCGTCGCGCACCCGCGTCGCATCGGCGCCCTGATCCGGCTCACGGGGCTGTTCGGGGGCTGCCATGCCCTGCATGCTCCCCGATGAACGCCTTTTCCGCGACCGCAACCGACTAGTGTCGGCTTCCATGGCAGCGGCCGGACGGTTGGAAACCGGATTGACGCCCGCGCAGATCAGCGCGATCGACGCCGCTCATCTGTGGCATCCGTACAGCACGATCGGCAGCGAAGCGATACCTCCGGTGGTGGCCGTCGCCGCGCGCGGCGCCTGGCTGACGCTGATCCGCGACGGTCGCCCGGTCGAAGTGCTGGATGCGATGAGCTCCTGGTGGACGGCGATACATGGGCACGGCCATCCGGCCTTGGACGCGGCGGTGACCGCGCAGCTGGGCACGATGAACCATGTCATGTTCGGTGGTCTGACCCATGAGCCGGCCGCCCGGTTGGCGCAACTGCTGGTGCAGCTCACCCCGCCCGGCCTGGACACGGTGTTCTTCAGCGACTCCGGGTCGGTGTCGGTGGAGGTCGCGGTCAAGATGGCGCTGCAGTTCTGGCGCAGCCTGGACCAACCGGCCAAGCACCGCCTGATGACCTGGCGCGGGGGCTACCACGGTGACACGTTCACGCCGATGAGCGTCTGCGACCCCGACGGCGGCATGCACTCGTTATGGGCCGACGTGCTGGTGCCGCAGGTCTTCGCCCCGCAGGTGCCGCGCGACTATGACCCCGCCTACAGCGCGGCATTCGAGGCCCAACTGACTGAACATGCGGCCGAACTGGCCGCCGTCATCGTCGAGCCGGTGGTACAGGGTGCCGGTGGCATGCGCTTTCACGATCCGCGTTATCTGTCCGATCTGCGCGAGATCTGCAGCCGCCGCCGGGTGCTGCTGATCTTCGACGAGATCGCCACCGGCTTCGGTCGCACCGGTGAGCTGTTCGCCGCGGACCACGCCGGTGTCAGCCCCGACATCATGTGCGTCGGCAAGGCTCTCACCGGGGGATATCTCAGCCTGGCCGCGACCCTGTGCACCACCGAGATCGCCCACACCATCAGCGCCGGCACGGCCGGTGCGCTGATGCACGGACCGACCTTCATGGCCAATCCACTGGCCTGCGCGGTCTCGGTGGCCAGCATCGAGGTACTGCTGGGCCAGGACTGGCGGTCGCGGGTCGCCGAGCTCGCTGCCGGGCTCATCGCCGGACTGGAACCGGCCCGCGCGCTGCCGGGGGTAACCGACGTGCGGGTGTGCGGCGGAATCGGCGTGATCGAGTGCGAAAAGCCGGTCGATCTGGCGGTCGCGACGCCGGCGGCGCTGGACTGCGGAGTGTGGCTGCGCCCGTTCCGAAACCTGGTCTACGCGATGCCGCCGTACGTCTGCACTTTCGACGAGGTCGCACAGATCACCTCGGCGATGGTCGAAGTGGCGCGGCTCGTAGGCTGATCAGCGATGAAGTCGATCGAGACATCCCCGCTGGCGTGGCTGGAAGCGGTGGAGGTTGCACGCCGGGAGGCCGGGTTGCGCCGGTTCCTGCGGCCGCGTTCCCCGGTGAGCACCGAACTCGACCTGGCCTCCAATGACTACCTGGGGCTGTCCCAGCATCCCGAGGTCATCGAGGGCGGCGTCCAGGCGCTGCGCGTGTGGGGTGCGGGCGCCACCGGTTCCCGCCTGGTCACCGGCGACACCGAATTGCACGCGCAGTTCGAGACAGAACTCGCCGCGTATGTCGGCGCCGCCGCCGGCCTGGTGTTCTCCTCGGGCTACACCGCCAACCTGGGCGCGGTGGTCAGTCTGTCCGGTCCGGGCTCGCTGCTGGTGTCCGACGCCTATTCGCACGCATCGTTGGTCGACGCCTGCCGGCTGTCCCGCGCCCGGGTAGTGGTGACGCCCAACCGCGATGTGGCGGCCGTCGAGGCGGTGCTGGCATCACGCGACGAAGACCGCGCCGTCGTCGTCACCGACTCGGTGTTCAGCGCCGACGGCGCGCTGGCGCCGCTGCGCGAACTGCATGACGCGTGCCGGCGGCACCGGGCCCTGCTGATCGTCGACGAGGCCCACGGTCTCGGTGTGCGAGGCGGTGGACGCGGCCTGCTGCACGAGGTCGGGCTGGCCGGGGCGCCCGACGTGGTGGTCACCACCACGTTGTCCAAGGCGCTGGGCAGCCAGGGCGGGGTGGTCCTGGGTCCGGCCGAGGTGCGGGCACATCTGATCGATGCGGCTCGGCCGTTCATCTTCGACACCGGCCTGACGCCAGCTGCGGTAGGCGCCGCGCTGGCCGCGCTGCGGGTACTGAAGGCCGAACCGTGGCGACCGGGCGCGGTGCTCGGCCATGCCGCCGAACTGGCCCGGGTCTGCGGTGTCGCCGATGTCCCGCACTCGGCGGTGGTGTCGGTGATTCTGGGTGACCCGCAGGTCGCGCTGGCCGCCGCGACGGCCTGCCTGGAGGCCGGGGTGAAGGTGGGCTGCTTCCGGCCCCCGACCGTGCCCGCCGGGACATCGCGGCTGCGGCTGACCGCGCGCGCCTCGCTGAGTGCCGACGAGCTCGACCTGGCGCGGCGCGTGCTCGCCGACGTGCTGTCCGGCGTCCGCCCTTGACGGTCCTGGTAGTCACCGGCACGGACACCGGCGTCGGGAAGACGATCGCCACCGCCGCGCTGGCGTCGTGCGCCGGGCAGCTGGGCCTCGATGTGGCGGTGTGCAAACCCGCCCAGACCGGCACCGCCGATGGCGACGACGACCTCGCCGAGGTGAGCCGGCTGGCCGGGGTGAGTGAACTCGCCGGATTGGCGCGCTACCCGCTGCCGATGTCGCCGGCAGCCGCCGCGGAGCAGGCCGGGACGTCGTTGCCCGGCCGCGACGAGATGCTGCGGTTGATCCTGGGCATCGACCGGCCCGGACGGTTGACGTTGGTGGAGGGCGCCGGCGGGCTGCTGGTCGAACTCGCTGCCGGGGGGGTCACGCTGCGCGACCTCGCCGTCGACCTGGCTGCCGGGGTGCTGGTGGTGACCAGAGCCGGCCTCGGCACCCTCAACCACACCGCGCTGACGCTGGAAGCGCTCGCCGCGCGGGGTGTTTCATGCGCCGGACTGGTGATCGGCAGCTGGCCGCGGCAGCCCGGGCTGGTCGAGACCTCCAATCGGTCGGCGCTGGGTCGGCTGGCGCCGGTGCGGGCAGCGCTGCCGGCCGGTGCTGCTGCCGCCGCCGATTTCGCGGCGTTGAGCGCGGCGGCATTCGACGCCGAGTGGGTGCGGTCCTTGGTGTCCTGATGGCGCATTCGATCGAGCTGCTGTTCGACGCCGACACCGAGGCCATGCTACGGCGCATGTGGGACGACCTGGCCGCGTTGAAGAAGGTGGGGCTGCCTATCCGCGTTCCGCCCGGCCGACCGCATGTGACGGTGGCGGTGGCGCAACGCATCGAGCCCGACGTCGACCGGTTGCTGGTTCCGGTGGCGCGCGAGCTGCCGCTGGATTGTCTGATCGGTGCGCCGGTGCTCTTTGGACGGGCCAATGTCGTCTTGACCCGGCTGGTCGTGCCGTCCCAGGAGCTGCTGGCTTTCCACCACGAGGTGCATCGGCTGTGCGGTCCGCATCTGGTGCCGGAGCCGATGGCCAACAGCCTGCCGGGGCACTGGACGGCGCATGTCACGCTGGCGCGCCGCGTCGACGCGGCCCACTTGAGTTCAGCACTGGCCGTTGCCGCTCGGCCGGCCGAATTTGACGGCCGCTTCACGGGACTGCGCCGCTGGGACGGCGACCAGAGGGTGGAGTATGCGCTGGGTTAACCGCCGAAAAGCAGATACAAGCCGGTGAAGGTGTAACCCACCATCACCAGCATCATGGTGAGCTGCCCGGTGAGCTGGTGAGCGGGCGGCACCAAGCGCAGCGCCTTGTCATGGGCCGCAATCACCGCCACGATGTGGCCGGTGACCACGCATGCGACCTTGGTGGTGGACAGCACCGCAGGGTGCATCGACAACACGTAGGCGACATTCCAGCCGCGGCTCAACGGGTCAGCCAGCGCGATGACGGCCTGCTGGCCACGTTCCACCAGGTACGTCAGGTAGTGGGCGAAGATGTAGCCGACCACGATTGGGATCAGCGAATGCGCCAGCTGGCCGGGCAAGGCGCGGCGCTGCTCAGCGTCGACGCCGCCCGTCGCTCGCGCTGCCAGTGAAAACGATAGTGCCACAACCGAAATGAAGACGATCAACCCGGCGGTACGCAGCGCCGACGACGTCAGCGTCTCCGGCACTCCGTGCGCACCGCGGGCGACTCGGTCCGAGAAATTGCGCCAGCTCGGCGACGCCGAGAAGCTGTCGAACGCGGTCGAGCCGAGCAGCACCGCCAGCACCATCACCACCCCCGGCCGGACCGGCAACGACGGAAGATGGTCGAACGGGTTGCCGACGACGATCTTGCCGGTGTCGCGATTGCGCCGGAACGGGGACAGCCGGGACACCGCCATGCTGTAGACGCCGAACGGGTCGGCCCGCGCCAGCCAGCGTTGTCCGCACAGCCACGCGCCGACCAGCAGCACCAGGCTGTAGATCAGCAGCCATATCTTCACCGCGAACACCGAGGCCGAGTCGGGACTGGCCAGTTCCATCCAGACGAAGGCGAACAGTCCCAGCGCCGCAGGGCGGTAGCCCCACCTTTCGGGATAGGAAAAGCGCGACCCGCGCAGCCGCTCCGGAGCGCACCGCCGCAGGAGCAGATAAACCGTGCGTACCGGCGAGACGACCCGCCATACCGGCCCGAAGAACAACGAGAGCGCGACGAGTCCGACCCAGAGCAACACATAGAACGCGCCGAGCAGGCCGTTGGCCGGCGTCTGCGGACCGAAGACTCCGACCAGGAGCACCCACACCGCGAACAGCAACGCCAGGCCCGCCACCAGCGTGCGGGTGGCCCGGGCGTCGACCAGCGCGGTCACCGCGTCCGGCAGGGCCCGTCCCGGTTTGGCCGGGTCGAAGCGCGGCTTCTTCCATGCCAGAGCAACCAAAGCGAACGTGAACGTCAGTGCCCACGCCGCACCGATCAATGCGTAGGTGTAGGGGATGGGGAGGTCGTTCGAACCGCCCAGGCCGTGCGCCAGCACGCTCGCCGCGGCAGCGTCGGTCACGGCTGGACTTGGATGGTGGCGATCGTGCGTTTGAGGTGATGCAACTCGAGGTCGACCGTTCCGGGCACGTCGACGCTGAACTGGAATGTCTGGTTGGGTGCGGCCGCGATCTGGAACTTGTGGTCAGGTACCGAATGCACATGCAGCTCGTCGGTGACGTCGCTGGTGATCCGCAGCGTGATCTGCTCCTTGACCTTGGCCTGCAGGGTGGCATTGGCCGGTGTCACCTGGCCGTTGGCGATGGTGACATCGATCATCAAGCCGGGAGCGGTCGAACCGCTCGGCGGGCTGCCGGCGGTAGTGGTGGGTGAACTCCCGCCACAGGCGACCAGCGCGCAGGCCAGCACGACCGCCCAGGCAGCGGCGAGGATGCGGGCTGTCATCGATTCAGGCGGCCCGGGGGAGGGGGTGCTGTTCCTCCTGCGCTCGTTTGGGTTTGGTCATCTCGCCGTTGATCCGGCCGGCGCCCCAGGTCAGGGCGGCGATCACCATCAGCGTGAAGATGAGGACCAGAATCGAGCCCGTGGTGAACAGCCACTCCGGCGCATTCGGGTCACGTTCCCGCTGCAGGATGGTGTTCTCCAGGACGAACGGGCGGGTGATCACCGGCTGGGCCGGAACCTCGGGGGCCGGAATGGCCGCGTCGGCCGGTTCGTATATCGGGACGGCGGTCATGGTGTAGCCGTCCTGCACGCGCAGCAGCGTCTTCCATGAGCCCCAGACGGGGATGGGTTCGGTGCTGCGGTAGTGCCCCGGGCCGACGCGCTCGAGCCGGTCGATGAGCAGACCGCGGTTGTTCTCCATCTTGCCCTGCCAGGACGTGATCGACACCCAGTCCGGGTCGTCGTTGATCAGGTCAGGCGGGTTGATCTGGACATCGGCGGACACCATCCGCTTGCCGGGATCACTGGGCAACTCGGTCAACTTGATGGTTGCCGTGTTCTGGCTCGGGATGATGATGTGCAGACCGTTGGCCACCGCAGCGCCGATCACCACGACGGTCGCCGCCACGACGGAAATGCCGATCGCGCGACGCGGCAGGCGTTGTCCGGTGAGCACCATTCCGGTCAGTGCCCCGCAGATCCCCATCAGGACGGCCACCGGTACCGCCATGGCGAGTGCCTCACCCCACATGCTGGTCGGCCAGGGGTAGTGGTACACCGCCCCGATCCACAGCGACTCCAGCCAGAGGCCAACAGTGCCCACCAGCAGTCCGGTGACCGCGCCATAGGCGATCGGGCGCTTGAACAGGGGCGTCAGCGCGAGCGCCTCGACCACCAGCGCGGGCCCTAGGTAGAGCGGGAACCAGTTCAGCGGCGCCCCGAGGATGGGACCGACGATCAACGCGACCGTGCCGCGCAACGCGATGGCGACCAGGGCCGCGATGATCGCCGCACCCTTCCCCAGCGTCATGCGTGCCACCACCAGAGCCAGCGCCGCTACGCCGGCGATCATCATCGGGTGGAATGCCAGGCGGAACTGTTGCACGCCGAAGTCGTATTCGATCTGATAGACCGACAAGCCGATCAGCAGGCCCCCGCAGGACAGATACCGCAGGAATTTGACGAACGGGCGTTCCGGTGGCGCATCCGGCAAAGCGTGTCCGCCCTCGTACTCGAGCATGAGCACCGCGAACAGCGAGAGCCCGGCGCCGCCGATCATCATCAGGTGCGTCGGACCCCACAGGGTGACGTCCTGACCGAAGATGCGGTGCCAGACGTCGTCGAGCGGGAACCCGAACAGCGCATAGGTTCCGCAGCCCGCCATCAGCACGCCGCCGACGGGCGCGTGCCAGTTGTCGGTGATGCGTACCGGCGCGGGACCCGGCTCGTCGAATGGCAACACGATCGCGATCATGCCGCCCAGGAAGATGCCGAACAGGCCGATGATGATGAAGTAGTGCGCAGGATTTGCCAGCGGACCGGGATCGCGGCCTTCACCGATATGCCAGCTGACGTCCCAGATGAATCCGAACAGCGCACAGATGATTGAGGTCGTGTAGACGAGCACCGGCAACGCCACCCAGGACGGGCGCTTGAATTTGACTCCGAGCCAATCGGCGAAACGCCCCAGCCAGGTGATTCGACGGGTGCGGTGTGCCCAGCCGATGGCCAGCATGATCAACGTGATGATCAGCGCAGCGACCGACAGCCCTATCACCTGGCTCAATTCGGCCCCGCGTGCCGCCGGTTCCTCCGCAACTACTGTCAACTCCACCGCGATCGCCTCCCGTTTGCGCACGGCTCACTAGGACGAACGTATAGTGCCCAGTTGCGCGCCCGGTCAATCCTGCTTTTCGCCGGAGCTTCGCCGGTTTCTCATCGCGATGTACAAAACAACTCCGACGACGATGATCGCGGGCAGAAACGCCGGTATGGCCAGCCAGATCCCGTGGTCGGCCAGATAGGTGACGGGCGGATTGCTCATGGTGGTCCTCTACCCTCCCGCGGGACGACATATCCGGCAACCGCACGGCATCCGTCGACCCGGCGCCCGTTACCCTAACCTGAACACTTTTCCGGTCGGGCCGCCACAACGACGCGGCCCGTGGAACGCAGCGCGGTCCGGACATGCTCGGACGCGATCAACAAGCAGGGGAGTACCCGGTGACTCAAGCGCCAACTCGACCGACACGTGACGCCGGCCTGGATGGCACCGAAGACGACATTCTCGCGCAGGCCCGCGCGCAGGTGCTCGAGGGTGGACAGGGCCTGAGCAGAGGCCAGGTGCTGCAGGTTCTGCAGCTTCCCGACGAACGGCTCGAAGAACTGCTCGCACTGGCCCACGAGGTTCGGATGCGCTGGTGCGGACCCGAGGTGGAAGTCGAAGGCATCATCAGCCTCAAGACCGGCGGCTGCCCCGAGGATTGCCACTTCTGCTCGCAGTCGGGCTTGTTCCAGTCACCGGTGCGTAGCGCCTGGCTCGATGTGCCCAGCTTGGTGGAGGCGGCCAAGCAGACGGCCAAGTCCGGAGCGACCGAGTTCTGCATCGTGGCCGCGGTCCGCGGGCCCGACGAGCGGCTGCTGGCCCAGGTGGCCGCGGGCATCGAAGCGATCCGCAACGAGGTCGAGATCCACATCGCCTGCTCGCTGGGAATGTTGAACGCCGAACAGGTGGAGCGGTTGGCGGCGATGGGCGTGCACCGCTACAACCACAACCTCGAGACGGCGCGCTCGTTCTTCACCAACGTGGTCACCACCCACACCTGGGAAGAACGCTGGCAAACGTTGTCGATGGTGCGCGAAGCCGGGATGGAGGTGTGTTGCGGCGGGATTCTGGGCATGGGCGAGACGCTGGAGCAACGCGCTGAATTCGCTGCGGAGTTGGCCGAACTGGACCCGCACGAGGTGCCACTGAACTTCCTGAACCCCCGGCCCGGCACGCCGTTCGGCGACCTGGAGGTGCTGCCGGCCGCCGAAGCCCTGAAAGCGGTCGCCGCGTTCCGTTTGGCGCTGCCCCGGACCATGCTGCGGTTCGCGGGCGGCCGCGAGATCACCCTCGGTGACCTCGGCGCCAAGCAGGGAATTCTGGGTGGGATCAACGCCGTCATCGTGGGCAACTACCTGACCACCCTCGGCCGGCCCGCCGAAGCCGACCTGGCGCTGCTCGAGGACCTGCAGATGCCGCTCAAGGCGCTCAACGCGAGCTTGTAGAAAGAGAAGCGTGGCGGGACAACTGGGCGCTCCGGTGGGAGCCGGCGTCTACAACGTCTATACCGGCGAGCCGGCGGGTACGGCCATGCCGACCGCGGCTCAGTTAGGTCTGGAGCCGCCCCGGTTCTGCGCCGAATGCGGACGCCGGATGACCGTGCAGGTCCGTCCCGACGGCTGGTGGGCGCGGTGCTCCCGGCATGGACAGGTCGATTCGGCCGATCTGGAGGCGCAGAAATGACCCGACATGACTGAGGTCACCGAGATGCCGGGGCCCGTCGACCGGCGCCCGCGGACCTCCCGAAACCGTGCGTCGCTGACCGTCGTCATCGCACTCACCGCCATCGGAGTCCTGGTCGGTGGACTGTGGGCGTGGATCGCCCCGCCGATTCACGCCGTCGTGGCGGTGAGCCGCAAAGGTGAGCGGGTGCACGACTATCTCGGTAGCGAATCGCAGAACTTCTTCGTGGCGCCGTTCCTGTTGCTCGGTCTGCTGGGCGTGGTGGCGGTAGTGGCCGCGGTGGCGGCGTGGCAATGGCGCGATCACCGGGGGCCGCAGATGGTCGCCGCGCTGACGGTCGGGCTGATCGGTGCCGCGGCGACAGCCGCCGGGGTGGGAGCGCTACTCGTGCTGCTGCGCTACGGCGCGCTGAATTTCGACACGGTGGCGCTCGCCTCCGGCGACCACAACGTGACCTATGTCACGGAGGCGCCGCCGGTGTTCTTCGGTCACCTGCCGCTGCAGATCGCCGCGATGCTGCTCTCACCGACCGCCACCGCGGCACTCATCTATGCCCTGGCGGCCACCGGAACGGTGCGCGACGACCTGGGTGGCTACCCGCCCGTCAGCCCGCAACCGGCGGCGCCCGCCGTCCCGGCCGGGCCGGCGATCGATCCTTAGAGCGGGCGCCGGTGGATCGTCCGGCCGGTGATCACCTTGGCCGCGATCCTGACCAGGCGTGCCATTCCGATGTAGGTCATCGGGTTGAACATGGTCGGCCAGGTGGTGCGGATGAGGTTGTCGGTCAGCGGCCGACCGGCAAACCGGTCGATGAGCCAGCGCAGCGCCATCGGCGACGACAGCGGGTGCAGCAGCATGTGCTCGTTGAACGCGTCCCGGTGATAGGTGACGTCGGCGCCGCCGGCTGAATACGAATCCGCCAGAGCGTCGATGTCGTCGACGCCGATGAGGTAGTCGTGCACGGCCTGCACGATCAGCACCGGCGGTGTCGGCACCGCGACACCCAGGGTGGTGCTGTCGAAGACATGCGCGACCGCCGGGGTGGCCAGGATGTCCTCGAGCGGCTCGTCCAGGTAGTCGGCCATGTTCTTCTTGGCCATCGAGATGACGGCTTCGGCGGTCGTCATCCGCTCCATGCTCTCGAGCATGGCCAGGCCGTCCTCGTTGGCGTGCTCCTTGATCACCGCATCCAGGTCGGGATAGGCGTGCGTCAGCGCCGCCACGACCATCGCGGGTAGCCCGGCGAGCAGGCTGCCGTTGAGTCGCTTGAAGGTGTTTCCCAGGTTGCCCACGGGTGATCCCAGTACCGCACCGACGATGTCGAGTTCGGGGGCGTAGTCGCCGCACATTTCCGCGGCCCAGGCGCTGGCCAAGCCGCCGCCGGAGTATCCCCACAGCCCGATCGGCGCCGATGCGGGCACGCCGAGCCGTTCGGAACTGCGTACGGCTCGCAGGCCGTCCAGCACCCGGTAGCCGGGTTCATACGGGGTGCCCCACAGCCCGTGCAGGCCCTCGTGGTCGGGTACCGAGACCGCCCATCCTTCGGCGACGGCGGCGCTGATCAGCAGCAGCTCGAGCTGGGCCAGCGAGCCGACGGCCTTGGCCCGGCGCCGCAGCGCGTAGGACGGGAAGCACCGGGACGAGATGGCGTCGATCGCGCACTGATACGACAGCAGGGGCATGGTCTTGCCGGGAGCCACCTCCTTGGGCAGGAGCACCGTCGTCACCGTCGCCTCCGGCTTACCGTTCATGTCCGTCGTGCGATACAGCAACTGGGTGGCCGTGGTGGACTGCGGGATCAGGCCCATGAAGGCCAGCTCGACGTCGCGGGAGCGCAGCACCGTGCCGGGTGCGGCGTGCTCGAAGCCCGCCGGCGGCTGGTAGAAGGGGTCGTCCGCCGGGAGCAGCGGGCGGACTTTACGCTGCAACTCCTCGTGCGGGGGTCGCCCGATCCACTCCGCCCCGGTTTCGCCTCCCAGCTTGGCAAGCTCCACCATCAAGGCTCCCTTTCGTGGTCCTCGTCGCGCCCGCGGTCCCGGACCAAGGCTGCGGGTCAGGCTGGTCACAACGCGGCGCCGGCTGCTCCTGGCGGCCAGCGCCCTTACTAGAATCTTATTTCGCCTTATCCAACTCTTATACAAGTTACTGTACAGACCCTCGACACGCCTAAAACCGCGCCGCGTGCCGCTCGTCACAGTCCATTGTGGGGCCTATCCCGGGGGTCTGAGTGCGGCAAATTCGTCGGTCACCCGCAGCTGCGAGTCGGTGAACCGGTACAGCGCTGCGGGGCGCCCGCCGCTGCGGCCGGACTGGGCGATGGTCCCGGTCCGGGTGATGACCCTGCGGCGGGCCAGCACGCGCTGCAGGTTCGTCGCGTCGACCTGGTATCCCAGCGCCGCGCCATAGATGTCCCGCAGCGTGGACAGCGCGAACTCCTTGGGTGCCAGCGCGAATCCGATGTTCGTGTAGGACATCTTGGCTACCAGGCGGGCGCGGGCGTGAGCCACCATGGGGCCGTGGTCGAAAGCCATCGGCGGCAGCGCATTGACCGGATGCCAGCGGGTGTCCGGAGGCAGTACGGGTGTGGCGGGGAAGGGCACCAGACCCAGGAACGTCGAGGCGATCATCCGCGAACCCGGCACCCGCTGCGGATCGGAGAACACCGCGAGCTGTTCCAGGTGGGCCAGCTCCCGTAGATCGACCTTCTCGGCGAGTTGCCGGCGGACCGAGGTGGTCATGTCCTCGTCGTTGCGCAGCCGGCCGCCGGGCAGCGACCATGCGCCGCGCTGCGGGTCCTGGGCACGCTGCCATAACAGCGCGTTCAGCTGCGGTTTCCCGGTGCGGGGCCCCGCGGTAACCATTCGAACCTGGAACACGACGGCAAGCACTTCGTGGGCGGTGCTACCATAGGCCATGTTTTCGATTGTAAGTCGAAAACCTCCCGGGTGCGAAAGGAGCCCCCATGACGGTCTTGAATCGCATGGACACGCTCGCCGAGCGGCGATCGCAAGCGCGGCGGAGCCGGGCGCCGCGGGTCGATGCCACCTGCGATGAGCTGGCGGCCCGCATCATCACCACGCCTGCCGGCTTCGCCGGGGTGGAGGGTGACGCGCAATGGGCGGCCGAGATCCGTCGACTGGCGCGCCTGCGTGGCGCCACCGTGCTGGCACACAACTACCAGCTACCGGCGATCCAGGATGTCGCCGACCACGTGGGGGATTCGCTGGCGCTGTCGCGGCTCGCCGCCGAGGCGCCGGAGGACACCATCGTGTTCTGCGGCGTGCACTTCATGGCCGAGACCGCCAAGATCCTCAGCCCGGATAAGACGGTGCTGATCCCGGACCAGCGGGCCGGCTGCTCGCTGGCCGACTCGATCACGCCCGACGACCTGCGCGCCTGGAAGGCCGAACACCCCGACGCCGTCGTCGTCTCCTACGTCAACACCACGGCGGAGGTCAAGGCGCTCACCGACATCTGCTGCACGTCGTCGAACGCCGTCGACGTCGTCGCCTCGATCGACCCCGATCGGGAGGTGCTGTTCTGCCCGGACCAGTTCCTGGGCGCGCATGTGCGCCGGGTGACCGGCCGCAAGAACCTGCATGTCTGGGCCGGCGAGTGCCACGTGCACGCCGGGATCAACGGGGACGAACTCGCCGAGCGGGCCCGCGCCAATCCCGACGCCGAGCTGTATGTGCATCCCGAATGTGGTTGTGCCACCTCGGCTTTGTACTTGGCCGGGGAGGGTGCCGTCCCGGCCGAACGGGTCAAGATCCTGTCCACCGGCGGCATGCTGGAGGCCGCGCACCAAACCCGCGCGCGCAAGGTGCTGGTCGCCACCGAAGTCGGGATGCTGCACCAGTTACGCAGGGCCGCACCGGAAGTCGACTTCCAAGCGGTCAACGATCGCGCCTCCTGCAAGTACATGAAGATGATCACCCCGGCCGCCTTGCTGCGCTGCCTGCTCGATGGCGCCGACGAGGTGCACGTGGATCCCGACGTCGCGGCGGCGGGCCGGCGCAGCGTGCAGCGGATGATCGCGATCGGCCAGCCCGGCGGTGGCGAATGACGACCCGGCCGGTCTGGCGCGACAACGCCGACGTCGTCGTCATCGGCATTGGCGTCGCGGGACTGGCCGCCGCGCTGGCCGCTCACCGCGCCGGCGCTCGGGTCGTCGTCCTGAATAAGGCGGCGCAGACCCGGGGCGTCACCGCGACGCACTATGCCCAGGGCGGTATCGCGGTGGTGTTGCCCGACAACGACGATTCCATCGACGCCCACGTGAGCGACACGTTGACGGCCGGTGCCGGATTGTGCGACCCCGAGGCGGTGTACTCGATCGTCGCCGACGGCTACCGCGCCGTCATCGAATTGGTCGGTGACGGCGCGCGATTCGACGAAGCCGTGCCCGGCACCTGGGACGTGACCCGCGAGGGCGGCCATTCGAAGAGACGGGTAGTGCACGCCGGAGGCGACGCCACCGGCGCCGAGGTGCAGCGCACGCTCGACCGCGCCGCGCGCACGCTCGACATCCGCAGCAGCCATGTGGCGCTGCGGATACTGCACGATGACGCCGGGGTGACCGGAGTCTTGGTGGCCCGCCCGGACGGTACCGGCGTCATCAGCGCGCCGTCGGTGATCCTGGCCACCGGCGGTCTCGGTCACCTGTACAACGCGACCACCAACCCGAACGGGTCCACCGGCGACGGCATCGCGCTGGCGTTGTGGGCCGGTGTGGCAGTCAGCGACCTGGAATTCATCCAGTTCCACCCGACCATGCTCTTCGTCCCGGGCGCCCAGGGCCGGCGCCCGCTGATCACCGAGGCCATCCGCGGTGAGGGCGCGATACTGGTTGACAGTCAAGGCAATTCGATCACCGCCGGGGTGCACCCGATGGGGGACCTGGCCCCCCGCGACGTGGTCGCGGGCGCTATCGACGCCCGACTGAAGGCGACCGGTGACCCCTGCGCCTATCTCGACGCGCGGGGCATCGCGGGATTCGCTGCGCGCTTCCCGACCGTCACCGCCGCCTGCCGGGCGGCCGGCATCGACCCGGTGCGGCGACCCATTCCGATAGTTCCCGGCGCGCACTACAGCTGCGGTGGTGTGGTCACCGACGTGTCCGGCCGGACCGAGTTGCCGGGCTTGTATGCGGCAGGCGAGGTGGCGCGCACCGGAATGCACGGCGCCAACCGGCTGGCCTCCAACAGCCTGCTGGAAGGCCTGGTGGTGGGCGCCCGCGCCGGACAGGGAGCGGCCGCGCATGCGGTGGCCACCGGAGGTCCGCGCGCGAAGATGCCAGAACCGGTCATTCATGCGGCTCCGCGGCGTAGCGAGCTGCAGCACGCGATGAGCCGGGATGCCTCGGTGGTGCGCGACGCCGCCGGGCTGCACCGGCTGGCCGACATGCTGCGCGCGGCTCCGGGCCGCACCGTGACGTGCCGTCAGGATGCCGAGGACGTGGCGCTGACGCTGGCTGCCCGTACGGTGGCGGCCGCTGCGCTGGCCCGCACCGAAAGCCGGGGTTGTCACCACCGCGCAGAGTACCCGTCGACCGTTACCGACCAGGCGCGTAGCGCTCTGGTGCGGCTCGGTGCGGACGGCGGCACCGTGCAGGTGGAGACTTTGCTGGCGGTGGGCTGATGAAGCTGGACGCCGGCGAGCGGGCTGATGCGTTGGCGACCATTCGGCGTGCCCTGGACGAGGATCTGCGGTATGGGCCGGACGCCACCACGCTGGCGACGGTGTCAGCTGGTGCAGTGGCCACTGCATCGATGGTGCCCCGCGAGGCCGGGGTGATCGCCGGTGTGGACGTGGCGCTGCTGGCGCTCGACGAGGTGATCGGCAGCGACGGCTATCAGGTGCTGCACCGCGTGGAGGACGGCGCGCGGGTGGGGGCGGGTGAGCCGGTGCTGACGGTGCGGGCCGAAACACGGGGCCTGTTGACGGCGGAACGGACCATGCTCAACCTGGTGTGCCACTTGTCAGGTGTGGCGACGGCCACCGCGGCGTGGGTGGCGGCGGTGGAGGGCACCAAGGCGAAGATCCGCGACACCCGAAAGACCCTGCCGGGCCTGCGCGCGCTGCAGAAGTACGCGGTGCGGGTGGGCGGCGGTGTCAACCACCGGCTGGGCCTGGGCGACGCCGCGCTGATCAAGGACAACCACGTCGCGGCCGCCGGGTCGGTGGTGCAGGCGCTGCATGCGGTACGGTCCGCCGCGCCGGAGCTGTCCTGCGAGGTCGAGGTGGACACACTCGAGCAGCTCGACGAGGTGCTACCGGAGAAGCCGCAGTTGATCCTGCTGGACAATTTCCCGGTGTGGCAGACGCAGATGGCGGTGCAACGCCGCGACGCGCGTGCCCCCGAAGTGCTGCTGGAATCTTCGGGCGGGCTCAGCCTGGATACCGCCAAAACCTATGCGGCGACCGGGGTGGACTACCTCGCAGTGGGCGCGCTTACCCACTCGGTGCGGGTGCTCGACGTCGGCCTGGATATGTAGCTTCGGGCTAGTGCTCCGGAGGCGGCGCCGGCCGTCGGTTCACCCGAACCGCGATGCGCGGCAGCAGCCGGCCCGGTGACCGCTGGATGTCGTAGTCCCAATCCAGCCCCGTCCACAATTGCCAGCCGCGCCAGCGGGCCAGCAGCACGAACCCGGCACCGACCAACGTGGCGATCACCATGCCCGCGGATGCCCGCCCCACATAGTCGAACGCGACGGCCACGACACTGGCGGCCACCGCGCAGGTGGCATAGAGGGTGTTGCCCCCGAAGATCTGCGGCGTCCGTCGTACGGCGAGGTCCCGCATCGCACCCCCGCCCACCGCGGTGATCGTGCCCAGCAGGATCGCGGGCAGCCAGCCCAGTCCGACGTGCAGCGTCTTCTGGGCGCCCGCCGCTGCCCAACAACCCAGGGCCAGGGCGTCGACCACCGGAAAGATCAGTGCCCACGCGCGGTCGTGCACAGGCGTGAGGAACGCGACGATCGCCCCGGCGATGACGGCTAGCGCGTAGAGGTAGTCGGTCAGCGCGACCGGCGGGCCGTGTTGCAGCAAGGTGTCCCGGATCAGGCCGCCGCCCAGGCCCGACAACGTCGCCAGCGCGGCGAACCCGATGGGATCCAGGTGCAGTTCGCGCGCCACGAGCCCACCGAGGATGGCGTTGCCGAAGACTCCGGTCAGGTCGATGACCCGCAGGAATTCGCCAACGGTGTCGGTCACGCCAATACGTTAAACCGTCAGTAACAGCCGCGCGGCGGCCTTCGCCGCGTCCAGCGCGGCCGTGTCTCCGCTGGTGCGCGACAGGATCAGTGCTCCCTCGATCAATGCGATCACCGCCAAGCCGGTCTGCTCGGCGCGTGGCGCGGACCAGCCGTCGCGGCGCAGCCGGTCAGTGATCGCCGCGCACCATCCGGCGAAGGCGCGCGCTGCCGCGTCGCGCACCGCAGGGCTGCCGTGCACCGCCTCGGTGGCCAGCGGTTCGACGGGGCAGCCGTCGCGGGGATCGCCGGCCAGGCCGGCCGCCAGCACGTCGATCCACCGATCGACGATGTCGCTGACCGGTGTTTCGGTGGACAGCAGCCGGCGCAGGAGTTGTTCGATGGCCGTCCCGGCGGTGTCGACCGCCGCCGCGGCGAGCTGCTGCTTGCCCTGCGGGAAGTGGTGATACAGCGAGCCGGGCTTGACGCCGGCCTCCTGGAGGATCTGGCTCAGGCCGGTCGCCGCGTATCCCTGGCGGCGGAACAAGGTCGCCGCCGTGTCGATGAGCGCGGCGCGGCTGCGGTCGGGTCTCGGCATGCCCTTGACAATACTTGATTAATCACTCAACAATGTTGCAATGAGGCAACTGATGCACGCAGACTCCGGCCGCTACTCCTGGCAGGACGTCGCCGACCCGGTCATCACGGCACCAAAGCAGGCTTTGGTACGACCGCTGGCGGTGGCGTGCTGCGACCTCGATGTCGCCGTCTGCGCCGGCAGGTTGCCGTTGCCGCCGGGATACGCCGTCGGCCACGAGGGACTGGCCGAGGTCGTCGCGGTCGGCGACGACGTCACCGGTGTGCGGGTGGGCGACCGGGTCGTGGTGCCGTTTCAGATCAACTGCGGAACCTGCCGCGAATGCCGCCGCGGTGTCACCGGATCGTGCAGCGCGCAGCCATTGCTGGCGATGTACGGGATGGGGCCAATCGCCGGCCTCGACGGCGGCGGCTTCATGTCGGATCTGGTGCTGGTGCCCTACGCCGACGCGATGCTGATCCCGGTGCCGGACGGGGTCGATCCTGTGGCGATCGCGTCGTTGTCGGACAACATTCCCGACGGCTGGCGAACGGTGGGACCGTTCGCCGACGAGCTTGCCGGCCTGGACCCGGTCGATCGCCGGGTGTTGGTGGTCGGCCGGTTGTCCATCGGCCTGTATGCCGCGGCCGTCGCGGCTGCTTTGGGAGCACAGGTCGACTACGTCGACACCGACGCGCACCGGCTCTCGGCCGCGGAGAAGCTGGGCGCGACCGTGCACGACCGGGTGAAGCCGGCCAAGGACTGGGATCCTTATCCCGTCACGGTGAACACTTCGGCCGATCCGGCGCTGCTGGCAGCCACGCTGCGCGCGACGTGGCCGGACGGCGTGTGCACCGACACCGGCATCTACTACCAGCCGACCGAGTTGGCGTTGCTGCCGCTCTACACCCGTGGCGTGCGGTTCGTTACCGGGCGGGTCAACGCCCGAGCCGCTATCCCGCAGGTTCTGGCGCTGCTAGCCAACGGCTGCGACCTGTCGCCGGCCGTCGACGGCGTGGTGCCGTGGGAGGACGCGCCGGCGGCCTGGCCGGAGATGACCGGGAAGACCGTGTTCGTCAGGGGCTAGCCCCGGTTTCGGGTGTGCGGCTAGGGTGCGGAAAACGCGATTTTTCCGCGGTGGCGGCACACTCAAAGCGGTACGCGCACACTCAACGGAGCAGATCAGGCGATATCGCCGACGAAAACCGCCATCCGGCGCAGTTGTGCGCGGGCCATCTTGGGCAGACCCTCGGCTTCCGGGCCGTCGCTGCCGGCCGGCAGGATCCGCGCATTGGTGATGTGCACGCTCTGACGGGCGTAGCGGACGTCGGCCTCGCCCGCGGCCAGCACATTCTTCACCCAGTCGGTCTTGCCGTGGCCGAGTGCGATCGCCAGCACATCGCCCCTGCGGTAGGTGGTCACGATGGTCTGGTACTGCTTGCCGGACTTGCGGCCCCGATGTTCGATGGTCGCGGTTCCGGGCAGGAAGCGCGCGATCGGTTTGATGAGCGGGTTGAGGTATTTGACCTGGATGTTCTCGAACCACACCGGAAAGATCATGGGAACGCCGGGGGCGTTGTTCGGGTGTCGATCCCGTGCTGACATGGCTGGCTCCTTTTACCCGCGCACTGTACCGGTCGAATATCGACTTGAGCTGCTCTGGGACAATGGTCGTCGTGACCACACCGTCTTCGCCACTGGCCCGTATCGACTTGCGGGGCGTGGAGTTGACGGCTGCGCGATTGCGGGCTGAGCTGCCGCGCGGTGGCGTCGACGTGGAGGCGGTGCTGCCCAGGGTGCGGCCCATCGTCGAGGCGGTGGCCGAGCGTGGGGCGGTGGCCGCACTGAACTACGGCGAGGAGTTCGACGGTGTGCGGCCCGCAGCCGTCCGGGTGCCCGACAGTGCGCTCGAGGCAGCCGTGGTGGGCCTCGACGGCGACGTGCGGGACGCGCTGCAGGTGATGATCGAGCGCACCCGCGCGGTGCACGCCGACCAGCGCCGCGCGGACACCACGACCACCCTCGGCCCCGGCGCCACCGTCACCGAACGCTGGGTCCCCGTCGCACGGGTCGGCCTGTATGTGCCCGGCGGCAACGCGGTGTACCCGTCCAGCGTCGTGATGAACGTGGTGCCGGCGCAGGCGGCCGGCGTCGAGTCGCTGGTGGTGGCCAGCCCGCCACAGGCGGCCTTCGGCGGACTGCCGCACCCGACCATCCTGGCGGCGGCGAGCCTGCTGGGCGTCGACGAAGTCTGGGCGGTCGGCGGCGCACAGGCGGTGGCGTTGCTGGCCTACGGCGGCACCGACACGGGCGGGGCCGAGCTGGTGCCCGTCGACATGATCACCGGACCCGGCAACATCTACGTCACCGCCGCCAAACGGCTGTGCCGCTCCCGGGTGGGCATCGACGCAGAGGCCGGCCCCACCGAGATCGCCATCCTCGCCGACCACACCGCCGACCCCGCACACGTGGCCGCCGACCTGATCAGCCAGGCTGAACACGACGAGATGGCCGCCAGCGTCCTGGTTACCCCCAGTCCCGAGTTGGCTGACGCCACGGACACCGAACTGGCCGCCCAGCTGCAGAGCACCGTCCACCGCGAACGGGTGACCACCGCACTGTCAGGCCCGCAATCCAAGATCATCCTGACCGACGACCTCGACGCGGCCGTCCAGGTGGTCAACGCCTACGCCGCCGAACACCTGGAGATCCAGACCGCCGACGCGGCGCAGGTGGCGACCCGGATCCGTTCGGCCGGAGCGATTTTCGTCGGACCGTACGCGCCGGTGAGCCTCGGCGACTACTGCGCCGGCTCCAACCACGTGCTGCCCACCGCCGGCAGCGCCCGCCACTCCAGCGGCCTGTCGGTGCAGACCTTCCTGCGCGGCATCCACGTCGTCGAGTACACCGAGGCCGCCCTCAAAGACGTCTCCGGTCATGTCGTCACGCTGGCCAAGGCCGAAGACCTGCCGTCGCACGGGGAGGCGGTACGCCGGAGGTTCGAGCGATGAATTCAGCGGGGACTCGACCTACCCTTGACGACCTGCCGCTGCGGGATGACCTGCGCGGCAAGTCGCCCTACGGTGCGCCGCAACTGGATGTTCCGGTGCGGCTGAACACCAACGAGAACCCGCACCCGCCCACCCCGGCGTTGATCGACGACGTGGTGCGCTCGGTGCGTGCCGCGGCCGGCGACCTGCACCGGTACCCCGACCGTGACGCGGTGGCGCTGCGCACCGATCTGGCCGCCTACCTCAGTGCCCAGACCGGCACGCCGATCACCGTCGAAAGTGTCTGGGCCGCAAATGGTTCCAACGAAATACTGCAGCAGCTGCTGCAGGCCTTCGGCGGGCCGGGCCGTAGCGCGATCGGATTCGTGCCGTCCTATTCCATGCACCCAATCATCTCCGACGCCACGCGCACCGAATGGCTCGAAGCCGCCCGCGCCGACGACTTCGGCCTGGACATCGAGCAGGCGGTCGCCGCCGTCATCGACCGCCGGCCCGACGTGGTCTTCGTCGCCAGCCCGAATAATCCTTCGGGACAAACCGTTTCGTTAGCCGACCTGCGCAGGCTGCTCGGCGTGGCCCCGGGCATGGTGATCGTCGACGAGGCCTACGGCGAGTTCTCGTCACAGCCCAGCGCCATCACCCTGGTCGAGGAATACCCGGCCAAACTCGTCGTCACCCGCACCATGAGCAAGGCGTTCGCTTTCGCCGGCGGGCGACTGGGCTACCTGGTCGCCACCCCGGCCCTGGTCGAGGCCATGCTGCTGGTTCGGCTGCCATACCACCTGTCGTCGGTCACTCAGGCAGCGGCCCGGGCGGCGCTGCGGCACGCCGACGACACCCTGGGCAGCGTCGCCACCCTGATCGCGGAACGGGAACGGGTGTCAACGGCATTGACCAACATGGGCTTTCGGGTGGTGCCCAGCGACGCCAATTTCGTCCTGTTCGGTGAATTCGCCGATGCGCCGGCCGCCTGGCAGCATTACCTGGAAGCCGGCGTGCTGATCCGCGATGTCGGCATCCCTGGCTATCTGCGCGCCACCATCGGACTGGCCGAGGAGAACGACGCGTTCTTGAAAGTGAGCGCTCAGATCGCCGCCGCTGATCTAGCCGGCCCCAGCTTCGCCGGAGCGGGTCGCGACCACACCTTAGGAGCATCGTGACAACGCAGAACCGGCGTGCGCGCGTCGAGCGCCGCACCCGCGAATCCGACATCGTCATCGAACTCGACCTCGACGGCAGCGGCGAGGTGGACGTCGACACCGGGGTCCCGTTCTACGACCACATGCTCACGGCGCTGGGTTCGCACGCCAGTTTCGACCTCATGGTGCGCACCAAGGGTGACGTGGAGATCGAGGCGCACCACACCATCGAGGACACCGCGATCGCGCTGGGCACCGCACTGGGGCAGGCACTCGGCGACAAGAAGGGCATCCGCCGGTTCGGTGACGCCTTCATCCCGATGGACGAGACCCTGGCTCATGCCGCCGTCGATGTATCCGGCCGCCCGTACTGTGTGCACACCGGGGAGCCGGATCACCTGCAGCACACCACAATCGCGGGAAACTCGGTGCCCTATCACACCGTCATCAACCGGCACGTGTTCGAGTCGCTGGCCGCCAACGCCCGGATCGCGCTGCACGTGCGGGTGCTGTACGGGCGCGACCCGCACCACATCACCGAGGCGCAGTACAAGGCCGTCGCCCGCGCGCTGCGCCAGGCCGTCGAACCCGACCCGCGCGTGTCCGGCGTTCCGTCCACCAAAGGTGTGCTGTGACAGCGAAATCCGTCGTAGTGCTGGACTACGGCTCCGGTAATCTGCGCTCGGCGCAGCGCGCGCTGGAGCGCGTCGGTGCGGACGTGGAAGTCACCGCTGACGCCTCGGCGGCACTGGCCGCCGACGGGTTGGTAGTGCCCGGCGTCGGCGCCTTCGAGGCCTGCATGACCGGCCTGCGCAAGATCGGCGGAGAGCGACTCATCGCCGAGCGAGTTGCCGCCGGACATCCGGTGCTCGGCGTCTGCGTGGGCATGCAGATTCTGTTCGCGCGCGGCGTCGAGTTCGGCGTGGAGACCACCGGATGCGGTCAGTGGCCCGGCGCGGTGACCCGGTTGGATGCGCCGGTGATCCCGCACATGGGCTGGAATGTGGTCGATGCCGCGCCGGACAGCGTGCTCTTCCGGGGCATCAGCGCCGACACCCGGTTCTATTTCGTACACTCCTACGCCGCGCAGCGGTGGGAAGGTTCACCCGACGCGATGTTGACGTGGGCGACACATCAGGTGCGGTTTCTGGCGGCGGTGGAGGACGGGCCGCTGTCCGCCACCCAGTTCCACCCGGAGAAGAGCGGCGACGCCGGGGCCGCGATCCTGCACAACTGGGTCGAGGGACTGTAGCCATGTCGCTGATCCTGTTGCCGGCCGTCGACGTGGTCGAGGGTCGAGCCGTGCGCCTGGTACAAGGCAAGGCCGGCAGTGAAACCGAATACGGCTCGGCCCTGGACGCGGCACTGGGCTGGCAGCGCGACGGCACCGAGTGGATCCATCTGGTGGACCTGGACGCCGCGTTCGGCCGTGGCTCCAACCGCGAACTGCTTGCTGAAGTGGTGGGCAAGCTCGACGTGCAGGTCGAACTGTCCGGCGGCATCCGCGACGACGATTCGCTGGCGGCCGCGCTGGCCACCGGCTGCGCCCGGGTCAATGTGGGCACAGCCGCATTGGAGAACCCGCAGTGGTGTGCCCGGGCGATCGCCGAGCACGGCGAGAAGGTCGCCGTGGGCCTCGACGTTCAAATCGTCGATGGTGCGCACCGATTGCGCGGCCGCGGCTGGGAGACCGACGGGGGAGACCTGTGGGAGGTGCTGGACCGGCTGAACGCGCAGGGGTGTTCGCGCTACGTCGTCACCGACGTCACCAAGGACGGCACCCTGGGCGGGCCCAACCTCGACCTGCTGGCCCGGGTCGCCGAACGCACCGATGCGCCCGTGATCGCCTCCGGCGGGGTCTCCAGCCTGGACGACCTGCGCGCCATCGCGACGCTGACCGACCGCGGGATCGAGGGCGCCATCGTGGGCAAAGCCCTTTATGCCGGCCGGTTCACGCTGCCGCAGGCACTGGACGCGGTGCGGAAGTAGCGCAATGGATTTGGACACGTTGGTTCGACAGGCAGCCGACATCCTGGACGATGCCGCCGAGCCGTTCCTGGCCGGCCACCGCGCGGATTCGGCGGTCCGCAAGAAGGGCAACGACTTCGCCACCGAAGTCGACCTGGCCATCGAGCGTCAGGTCGTCGATGCCCTGGTCGCGGCGACCGGAATCGAGGTGCACGGCGAGGAATTCGGCGGCGCCGATGTCGAGTCGCCCTGGGTCTGGGTTCTCGACCCGGTCGACGGCACGTTCAACTACGCCGCCGGGTCGCCGATGGCCGGCATCCTGCTCGGACTGCTTCGCGATGGCGAGCCGGTGGCCGGGCTGACCTGGTTGCCCTTCACCGGACAGCGTTACACCGCCGTAGCGGGCGGCCCCCTGATGAAGAACGGTGTGTCGCAGCCCCGGCTCGCCCGCACCGAGCTGGCCGACGCGCTCGTCGGCGCCGGCTCCTTCAGCGCCGACTCCCGGGGCCGCTTCCCGGGCCGGTACCGGGTCGCGGTGCTGGAGAACCTCAGCCGCCTCTCGTCGCGGTTGCGCATGCACGGCTCCACCGGCATCGACCTCGCCTATGTGGCCGATGGAATCCTGGGCGGCGCAATAAGTTTCGGCAGCCACGTGTGGGATCACGCCGCCGGGGTGATGTTGGTGCGGGCCGCGGGCGGCATCGTCACCGACCTGGCCGGCGAACAATGGACGCCGGCCTCCCGGTCGGCTTTGGCCGCCGCGCCCGGTGTGCACGCCGAGATTCTCGAAATCCTGCGCAGCACAGGGCAACCGGAGGATTACTGAGATGCAGCATCACTCCGGTGACGGGCTCGCGGTGCGCGTGATCCCCTGCCTGGACGTCGACGCGGGCCGCGTCGTCAAGGGCGTCAACTTCGAAAACCTGAGGGATGCGGGTGATCCCGTCGAATTGGCGGCTGCATACGACGCCGAGGGTGCGGACGAACTCACCTTTCTCGACGTGACCGCGTCCTCCTCGGGCCGGGCCACCATGCTCGATGTGGTGCGCCGCACCGCCGAGCAGGTGTTCATCCCGCTCACCGTCGGTGGTGGGGTACGCACCGTCGCCGACGTCGACACGCTGCTGCGGGCCGGTGCCGACAAGGTCTCGGTCAACACCGCCGCCATCGCCCGACCGGATCTATTGGCCGAGATGGCAAGGCAATTCGGTTCCCAGTGCATCGTCTTGTCCGTCGACGCGCGCACGGTACCGGAGGGATCGGCGCCGACGCCGTCGGGTTGGGAAGTCACCACCCACGGCGGGCGGCGGGGGACCGGGATCGACGCCGTCCAGTGGGCGGCTCGGGGCGCCGAACTGGGCGTGGGGGAGATCCTGCTGAACTCGATGGACGCCGACGGCACCAAAGCCGGTTTCGACCTGGCCATGCTGCGCGCGGTACGAGCGGCCGTCACCGTGCCGGTGATCGCCAGCGGCGGGGCCGGGGCAGCGGAGCACTTCGCACCGGCGGTTGACGCCGGGGCGGATGCGGTGTTGGCGGCCAGCGTCTTTCACTTCCGGGAGCTAACGATCGGACAGGTCAAGGCCGCCATGGCGGCCGAGGACATCACGGTGCGGATCACCCCGGCATGACCCTCGACCCGACGATCGCCGCGCGGTTGAAGCGCAATGCCGACGGATTGTTCACCGCCGTCGTGCAGGAGCGTGGCAGCGGCGATGTACTGATGGTGGCCTGGATGGACGACGACGCCCTGGCCCGCACCTTGGAAACCCGCGAGGCGACCTACTTTTCCCGGTCCCGCGGCAAGCAATGGATCAAAGGGGAGACCTCGGGTCACACCCAGCGGGTGCACTCGGTGCGCCTGGACTGCGACGGCGACACCGTGCTGCTGACCGTCGACCAGGTCGGGGGAGCCTGCCACACCGGTGATCACAGCTGCTTCGACGCCGCGGTGCTGCTGGAACCCGAACGTTAGCCGGCAGGCACATCCAAGCCGGTGGCCGCGGCCAGCGCCGCCCGGGTCCATTCGCGGCGTTCCACGTCCGGCTTGATGCGGTCCCGGCGGAGCACCTCGAGGTCGATGGCCCGGCCCGCGGTGACCGCCGCCGGCACGTGGAAGACGAAATACGGCCGGTCGGTCGTGATGCCCAGCAGGACGTCGGTGTCGGCCAAACCATTGGCGCGTATCACGTCTTCGGTCCATTTCGCAGGTTTGACGCCACCGAAGTCATTGATGTAGACGACCCAGAGTCGAGTCCCTTGCCCCTGGTAAAGCCTATTGACGGCACGCTCGATCAGCAGGCGTTCGCCGGGTCCCAGCACGTGAGCCTGATCGGTGATCTGGTCGGCCAGTTTGAGCGCCGGGGGAGCCGCGCCGGTGCCCGTAAGCGAGGCGCCGGCGTCCGGGCTCGAGTTGCCCGCTGCCTGCTGTCCGCCCGAATGTCCGCGCATCACCATCACCGCGAGAATTGCGGCCACCGCCACCAACGCGACGGCTACCACCGTGGCGATGATCGGGGCGCGGCGACGGCCGGTGGGCTTCGGCGCCGGGATCACCTGGGTGGGCGCTTCGACGGGCGCCGTGTCGACGGGCGCCGCGACCGTGCCGGGCTGCGCGGCCAGCGCGGCGGCGAAATCTGAGCAGGACGCGAAACGCGCCGAGCGGTCCTTGGCCAGCGCCCTGGCGATGACGGGATCGAGGTAGCCCAATTCCGGTCGTCGCTCGCTGAGTAGCGGCGGCGGCGACGACAGGTGCTGGGTGATCACCACGGCAGGGTTGGAGTGCTGGAACGGAGCGCTTCCGGTCAGCAACTGATACGCGGTACAGGCCAGCGCGTACTGGTCGGCGCGCCCGTCGAGATCGGAACCCTGAAGCTGTTCCGGCGCACAGTAGGCGGTGGTGCCCAGCATCATGTTGGTGGCGGTGAGGCCGCTGATCTCACCGAGTTCGCGCGCGATGCCGAAATCCGCGAGCAGGATCCGCCGCCGCGCGGTGGCATTGCCCAACAGAATGTTGGCCGGTTTGACGTCGCGATGCAGCAAGCCTCGGGAATGCGCGTAATCCAGCGCATCGGCTACCGCCGTCACGATCTCGACCACTTCCGGCAGCGGCATCCCGGACGGGTATCGGTCGCGCAGCAGTCGGGCGGCGTCGGTTCCCTCCACGTAGTCCATCGACAGCCACAGCTGCCCCTGGTACTCGCCGCGGTCGTGAATGCCGACGATGTGTTCGTTGTACAGGCTGCCGGCCAGGTCGGCCTCGCGGTTGAATCGCTCGCGGAATTCCAGGTTAGAGGTGAACTCGGCGGGCAATACCTTCAAAGCGTCCTGGCGGGGCAGGCGCGGGTGCTGCGCCAGGTACACCTCACCCATTCCGCCGGCACCGAGTCGCCGCACGATGGTGTAACCGGCGAAGAGCTCGCCTTCCTGCAGGCCCGGGGCGGGTCCTCTGTCAGCGCTGGTCGGCATGTGAGCATGCTACTGAGGCGAGACGGCGACCCGACGCGCTGCAATCGTCATGCCGAGCGAAACGAGGAGTGATCGTTGGTCAAGCGTCTGTCCTGGAACGTCGTCGCGCCGCCGATCGCTCTCCTGGCCCTGGCGGTTACCTGGGGCCAGCAGATCGGGCCGGTGGTGGCCGGCGTGGCGGCGGTGCTGCTCGGGAGTGCCGTTCTGGCCGCGGTCCATCACGCCGAGGTGGTCGCGCACCGGGTCGGCGAACCGTTCGGCTCATTGGTGCTGGCCGTCGCGGTGACCGTCATCGAGGTAGCGCTGATCGTGACGCTGATGACCTCCGGCGGCGACAAGGCGGCCACGTTGGCGCGCGACACGGTGTTCGCCGCGGTCATGATCACCACCAACGGCATCGTCGGGTTGTCGTTGCTGCTGGGATCCCGCCGCTACGGCGTGACGCAGTTCAACGCGCACGGCAGTGGCTCGGCACTGGCAACTGTCGCCACCCTGGCGACGTTGTGCCTGGTGTTGCCGACCTTCACCACCAGTCATCCGGGGCCGGAGTTCTCTCCGGGCCAGCTCACGTTCGCCGCGGTCGCCGCATTGGCTCTGTATCTGATGTTCGTCTTCACCCAGACCGTTCGGCATCGCGACTTCTTTCTCCCGGTGGCGCAGAAGGGCGCGGTCGAAGACGACAACCACGCGGACCCGCCGAGCACGAGGTCGGCGCTGGCGAGCCTCGGGCTGTTGCTGCTGGCGCTGGTGGCGGTGGTGGGTCTGGCCAAGGTGGAGTCGCCCATCCTGGAGCGCATGGTGGCTGCCGTCGGCTTTCCGCACTCGTTCGTCGGCGTGGTGATCGCTCTGGTGGTGCTGCTTCCGGAGACCCTGGCCGCCGGCCGCGCCGCGCGCCAGGGCCGCATACAGACCAGCCTCAATCTGGCTTACGGCTCCGCGATCGCCAGCATCGGGCTGACCATCCCGACGATCGCGCTGGCTTCGATCTGGATCAGTGGGCCGCTGATATTAGGGCTCGGAGCCACCCAGTTGGTGCTGCTGGCGCTTACCGCGGTGATCAGCGTGCTCACCGTGGTGCCCGGCCGGGCCACCCGGTTGGAAGGCGAGCTACATCTGGTGGTGCTGGCCGCCTGGTTGTTCCTGGCGATCAGCCCGTGACGGCGGGCCCGCCGCGCCGGGCTCAACGCCCGCGCAGCGTCTCCAGTGCCTTGTCGGCGTGGGTGTCCATGCTGATCTCGCTGGAAATCACGTTGAGCACCGTGCGATCGGTGTCGATGACGAACGTGGTGCGCTTGACCGGCATCAGCTTGCCCAGCAGGCCGCGTTTGACACCGAACTGCCGGGCCACGGTGCCCTCGGTGTCCGACAGCAGGGGGTAGTCGAATTTCTGGGCGCCGGCAAACTTGGCCTGCTTCTCCACCGGATCGGTGCTGATACCCACCCGGTTGGCGCCCACGGCGGCGAATTCCGAGGCGAGGTCGCGGAAGTGGCAGGCTTCTTTGGTGCAGCCCGGCGTCATCGCCGCCGGGTAGAAGAAGAGCACCACCGGCCCGCCGGCGAGCAGGTCGCTGAGTTTGCGCGGCGTGCCCGTCTGGTCGGGAAGCTCGAAGTCGGCCACGGTGTCACCAATTCTCATGGCCGTCACGCTACGCGGAGTGTCACCACACAATCTGATTGGATGGTCCGGTGCACGCCGACCTCGCAGCCACCACAACGCTGGAGGACTTCCGCGTGTTGGCGGCCGAGCACCGAGTGGTCCCGGTGACTCGCAAGGTTCTGGCCGACAGCGAGACTCCGCTGTCTGCGTACCGCAAGCTCGCCGCCGGCCGACCGGGCACTTTCCTGCTCGAGTCGGCCGAGAACGGCCGGTCGTGGTCGCGCTGGTCGTTAATCGGCGCGGGGGCGCCGACGGCGCTGACCGTGCGAGACGGGCAGGCGGTGTGGCTGGGCGCGGTGCCCAAGGATGCCCCCGCCGGCGGGGACCCGCTGGACGCGCTGCGCGCCACCTTGGAGGTGCTGGCAACCGCAGCCCTGCCGGGGCTCCCGCCGCTGTCCGGGGGCATGGTCGGCTACTTCGCCTACGACATGGTGCGGCGCCTCGAGCGCCTGCCCGAGCTGGCCGTCGACGACCTGCAGCTGCCGGACATGCTGTTGCTGCTGGCCACCGATTTGGCAGCGGTGGACCACCACGAGGGCACCATCACCCTGATCGCCAACGCGGTGAACTGGAACGGCACCGACGAGCGGGTCGACTGGGCCTACGACGACGCGGTCGCGCGGCTTGACGTGATGACCGCGGCGCTGGGCCAACCGCTGCCGTCGACGGTATCCACCTTCAGCAAGCCCGAACCGGTGCATCGCGCCCAGCGCACGGTCGAGGAGTACGGCGCGATCGTGGACTACCTGGTGGAACAGATCGCCGCCGGCGAAGCCTTTCAGGTCGTGCCGTCGCAGCGCTTCGAGATGGACACCGACGTCGATCCGATCGACGTGTACCGGATGCTGCGGGTGAGTAATCCCAGCCCGTACATGTACCTGTTACAGATTCCGAACAGTCAAGGCACGGTTGACTTTTCGATCGTCGGTTCCAGTCCTGAGGCGTTGGTCACGGTGCACGACGGACGGGCGACGACCCATCCGATCGCCGGAACACGGTGGCGTGGGGAGACCGAAGAAGAAGACGTGCTGCTGGAAAAGGAGCTGTTGGCCGACCAGAAGGAACTCGCCGAGCACCTGATGCTGGTGGACCTGGGCCGCAATGACCTGGGCCGGGTCTGTACCCCGGGAACCGTCCGCGTCGAGGACTACAGCCACATCGAACGCTACAGCCACGTGATGCACCTGGTCTCCACCGTGACGGGACTGCTGGCCGACGGCCGGAGCGCCCTCGATGCCGTGACGGCGTGCTTTCCGGCCGGCACCCTGTCCGGTGCACCGAAGGTCCGCGCGATGGAACTCATCGAGGAAGTCGAGAAGACGCGCCGGGGTCTGTACGGCGGTGTGGTGGGCTACCTCGACTTCGCCGGTAACGCGGACTTCGCGATCGCGATCCGGACCGCGCTCATGCGCAACGGCACCGCCTACGTCCAGGCGGGCGGCGGCGTGGTCGCCGACTCCAACGGCCCGTACGAATACAACGAGTCGAGGAACAAGGCGCGGGCGGTGCTCAACGCGATCGCCGCAGCCGAAACGCTGACCGTCCCGGTGCCCGGTGACGGCGGTGGCTGAAAATCCGCGTAGCGGCCGGCTCATCGTCGGTGGCGCCCAATTGCTGCTGGTGGTCGCCGCCGGTGCGCTCTGGGGAGCCTCGCGGCTGACCTGGGTCGTCGTCCGATCTTTCGACGGGCTGGGCCCGCCCAAGGAAATCGCCTTGTCCGGTGCATCCTGGTCGACCGCACTGCTGCCGTTGGCGATCGTGAACCTGGTCGCCGCGGTGGCGGCGTTGGCGGTGCGCGGCTGGCAGTTGCGGGCGCTGGCGGCACTGCTGGCGGCCGTGAGCTTCGCGATCGGCTACCTGGGCGTCAGTCTCTGGGCCGTACCGGATGTGGCGGCGCGCGGCGCCGATCTTGCGCACGTGCCGGTGGCGACGCTGGTAGGCAGCGCACGTCAGTACTCCGGTGCGGTGGCCACTGTGCTGGCCGGGGTGTGCACTCTGATCGCCGCGGCGTTGCTGATGCGCTCGGCGTCGGCGCTCGCCGGCACCCGGTCGGGCGGCACGAAATACCTGGCGCCCGGGGCCCGTCGCTCAGCGGCGCGCGAAATCGACGGGACACAGATCGAGGGTCGGTCGCAGGCGCAGGACGGGCAGCCGCAGCTCTCGGAGCGCATGATCTGGGACGCTCTCGACGAGGGCCGCGACCTTACCGATCGCCCGCGTGACTCGGACACCTAGGGGCGGTGACGGACCCCGTCGTGAGGGTCGCTACCCTTCTTTCACGCCGTCGAAATCGGTTGGCGAGCGTGGGGTGACCCAGAGTCACAGTGGGTTACAGGAGGAAGGAACCGCAGGTATGAGTCCGGCCAACGTGCTTGACTCCATTCTTGAGGGAGTCCGGGCCGATGTTGCCGCGCGCGAAGCCCGCGTGAGTCTTTCCGAAATCAAGGCCGCCGCGGCCGCCGCTCCGCCGCCGCTGGACGTGATGGCCGCGCTGCGCGAGCCCGGTATCGGCGTGATCGCCGAGGTCAAGCGCGCCAGTCCGTCGAAGGGCCCACTGGCGACCATCGCCGACCCGGCGAAGCTGGCCCGCGCCTACGAGGATGGCGGCGCCCGGATCATCAGTGTGCTGACCGAGGAACGCCGGTTCAACGGATCGCTCGACGATCTCGACGCGGTGCGCGCCGCGGTGTCGATTCCGGTGTTGCGCAAAGACTTTGTCGTGCAGCCCTACCAGATCCACGAGGCCCGCGCGCACGGTGCCGACATGTTGTTGCTCATCGTCGCCGCGCTGGACCAGTCGGCCCTGGTGTCGATGCTCGACCGCACCGAGTCCCTCGGCATGACCGCGCTCGTCGAGGTGCACACCGAAGAGGAAGCCGACCGTGCCCTGAAGGCCGGCGCCAATGTCATCGGGGTCAACGCGCGCGATCTCACCACCTTGGAGGTCGACCGGGACTGTTTCGCGCGGATCGCCCCCGGACTGCCCAGCAAGGTGATCAGAATCGCCGAATCCGGCGTGCGTCACACCGGCGACCTGTTGGCGTACGCGGGCGCGGGCGCGGACGCCGTACTGGTCGGTGAAGGTTTGGTGAAGAGCGGTGACCCACGGGCCGCGGTCGCCGATCTGGTCACCGCGGGAACTCATCCCTCATGTCCGAAACCGGCCCGCTAGCCCTTGATGTGCTGCGCACGCGCTGAGTCCTGGTAATGGCAGATCTCTCGAGTCCGGATGTTCCGCGCACCAGCGCCGCCATCGTCGAACGCACCCACTACGACCCGGACGCCGGCGGCCATTTCGGCGTGTACGGCGGCCGCTACGTTCCCGAGGCGCTGATGGCGGTCATCGAGGAAGTCACCGTCGCCTACGAAAAGGAACGCGTCGACCAGGATTTCCTGGACACCCTGGACAAGCTGCAGACGCACTACGCAGGTCGCCCGTCGCCGTTGTACGAAACCACCCGGCTGGGTGAGCATGCGGGGGCGGCCCGGATCTTTCTCAAGCGAGAAGACCTGAACCACACCGGTTCTCACAAGATCAACAATGTGCTGGGTCAGGCGCTGCTGGCCCGCCGGATGGGCAAGACCCGGGTCATCGCCGAGACGGGCGCCGGTCAACACGGCGTCGCCACGGCCACCGCATGTGCGCTGATGGGTTTGGAGTGCATCATCTACATGGGCGCGGTCGACACCGCGCGCCAGGCGCTCAACGTGGCCCGGATGCGGCTGCTCGGTGCGCAGGTCGTTTCGGTGGAGACCGGATCCAGAACCCTCAAAGACGCCATCAACGAGGCGTTCCGGGACTGGGTCACAAATGCCGACAACACCTACTACTGCTTCGGTACGGCCGCCGGTCCGCATCCCTTCCCGACCATGGTGCGCGATTTCCAGCGCATCATCGGCATGGAGGCGCGCGTGCAGATCCAGCACCAGGCGGGCAGGTTGCCCGACGCGGTCGTCGCATGCGTAGGTGGGGGATCCAACGCGATCGGTATCTTCCATGCCTTCCTGGACGATCCCGGCGTGCGGTTGGTGGGCTACGAAGCGGCCGGTGAAGGCGTCGAAACCGGCCGGCACGCGGCGACGTTCAGCGGCGGGTCGCCCGGCGCTTTCCAGGGTTCATTCTCCTACCTGTTGCAGAACCCGGACGGGCAGACCATCGAATCGCACTCCATCTCAGCGGGTTTGGACTACCCCGGGGTGGGCCCGGAACATGCCTGGCTCAAAGACGCGGGACGCGTTCAGTACGAGCCGATCACCGACACCCAGGCGATGGACGCGTTCAGCCTGCTGTCGCGCACGGAAGGCATCATCCCGGCAATCGAGTCCGCGCATGCGGTGGCCGGGGCGCTGCAGTTGGGTGCCGAATTGGGAAGGGGCGCGGTCATTGTGGTGAATCTGTCGGGCCGCGGCGATAAGGATGTGGAAACCGCCGCCAGGTGGTTCGGCCTGATGGACAAGTGATGACGGTGCAGCAGAGCGCGGCCGGCAGACTGGGGCCCGTGTTCCAGTCCTGCCGCAGGGACGATCGAGCGGCATTGATCGGCTACCTGCCGACCGGCTATCCGGATGTGCCGACATCGTTGCAGGCCATGACCGCACTGGTGGAATCCGGTTGCGACATCATCGAAGTCGGAGTGCCATACTCCGACCCGGGGATGGACGGCCCCACCATTCAGCGGGCCACCGAGCAGGCGTTGAGTGGGGGCGTCCGGGTGCGCGACACGCTGACCGCGGTCGAGGCGATCAGCGCCGCGGGTGGCCATGCTGTAGTGATGACTTACTGGAATCCCGTGCTGCGCTATGGAATCGACGCGTTCGCGCGTGACCTGGCAGCAGCGGGAGGCGAGGGGCTGATCACTCCCGACCTCATCCCCGACGAGGCGGCGCAGTGGATTACCGCCTCCGAGGAGCACGGTTTGGATCGCATTTTTCTGGTCGCGCCGTCGTCGACGCCCGAACGGTTGGTGACCACGGTCGAGGCGTCGCGCGGGTTCGTCTACGCGGCCTCGACGATGGGAGTCACCGGGGCGCGTGACGCGGTATCGACGGCCGCACCTGAACTGGTGCGGAGGGTGAAGGCGGTGGCCGACATACCCGTCGGGGTCGGCCTGGGCGTGCGGTCGGGAGAGCAGGCGGCACAGATCGGCAGCTACGCCGACGGGGTGATCGTCGGATCGGCGCTGGTGTCGGCGTTGGGGGAGGGGCTGCCCGCGCTGCGTGCCCTCACCGAGGAACTCGCCGCCGGCGTGCGCCAGAGGAAGTCCGCATGACGTCAGCGATGTCGCAGACCTACCTCGCCTACATCCCCAGCCCGCCGCGCGGTGTCTGGCACCTGGGGCCGCTGCCGATTCGCGCCTACGCGTTCTTCATCATCACCGGCATCGTCGTGGCTTTGCTCATCGGAGACCGGCGCTGGGCCGCCCGCGGCGGCGAACGGGGCATCGTCTACGACATCGCGCTGTGGATGGTGCCGTTCGGTTTGGTCGGCGGCCGCCTCTACCACCTGGCCACGGACTGGCAGACCTATTGGGGGCCCGGTGGTGCCGGACTCGGTGCGGCGCTGCGGATCTGGGACGGCGGCCTGGGCATCTGGGGCGCGGTGGCACTCGGCGTCGTGGGCGCGTGGATCGGCTGCCGGCGCCATGAAATTCCGTTGCCCGCGTTCATCGACGCGGTAGCTCCGGGCGTGGTGCTGGCCCAGGCGATCGGACGGCTCGGCAACTACTTCAATCAGGAGCTGTACGGGCGCGAAACCACGATGCCGTGGGGTCTGGAAATCTTCTACCGCCGCGACCCGGCGGGATATGTCGACGTCCATTCGCTCGACGGTGTCTCGACGGGACAGGTGGCGCTCGTCGTCCAGCCGACGTTCCTCTACGAATTGATCTGGAATGTACTGGTATTCGGCGTCCTGCTGTACCTGGACCGGCGTTTCACCCTGGGGCACGGGCGGCTGTTCGCCTCCTACGTCGCGCTCTATTGCGTCGGGCGATTCGGCGTAGAGCTGCTGCGCGACGACAACGCGACGCACCTCGCGGGCATCCGGATCAATACGTTCACATCGACGTTCGTCTTCATCGGCGCGGTGGTCTACATCATCCTGGCCCCGAAGGGTCGCGAGGATCCGGCTTTGTTGCGCGGCCGCGGGGCCGACGACGCTGAGGAGGCTTTGGAGCCCGAACCCGAGCCGGACAAGGAGCTGGCGGCTGTCGCGTCTGCTGCCGCGGCGGCCGGGGCTACGGCAGCCGGCGGTGCCGACGGCGCTGACGGGGGTGGCGAGCCGGAAACGGCGGTGGTCGCCGCCGAGCCCGACGAGGAGCCGGAAACGGAGGTTGCGCAGGCCGCGGTGGCCGAGGCCGGCGACGCGCAGCCCGAGGACTCCGAGCTGCCTGACGTCGTCGACGCCGAGGAGTCCGAGCCGGCCGAGGTGGATGTCGAGCCCGAGGGCACCGACGAGGCCGGCGACGCGCAGCCCGAGGACTCCGAGCTGCCTGACGTCGTCGACGCCGAGGAGTCCGAGCCGGCCGAGGCGGACGTCGAGTCCGAGGACACCGACGAGGCCGAGGCTGAGGCCGCCATGGACGAGCCGGTGATGATGGACCAGGCTGATGAAGCCGAGATGACAGAAGCCGCGGCCGAGACCCCGGACGTCGACGCGGTGGAAGTGGAAGAGGTGCCGGAGGATGCCGAACCCGCCGCCGAGGCCGAGGTTCTCGATGAGGTCGCAGTCGGGGCCGACGAGGGCGAGCCGGCCGAGGCGGATATTGCGCGCGAGGACACCGACGAGGCCGAGGCTGAGGCCGCCACGGACGAGCCGGTGACGGCGGACCAGGCTGATCAAGCCGAGGAGGTGCCGGAGGATGCCGAACCCGACCCCGACGCCGAGGTAGTCGAGGTGGCGGAATCGGAGGTCGTGGACCCGGAGGAAGGCCAAGGTTTTGCCGGAGACGGAGAACAGGCCGGCCAGGCCCCCGCGGCGACTACTGAGGGCGGTGGTCATCCGCTGCTTAGCGGTGGTGCCGGTGCGGTAGCGACCGAGGACGCCGAGGAAGCCGAAGCGGCTGCGGAAGAAGAAGAGGCCGTCGAAGCCGAGCCGGAAGTCTCTGGGGTCGAGGCCGCAGATACCGACGAAGCCGAAGACGCCGAGGAAGCCGGCGCTGCGGAGGTGGTCGAGTCACCGGATGAGCTCGAGTCACCGGATGAGCGCGAGTCACCGGATGAGCTCGAGTCTGCGGCACCTGAGGCGGCGCAGTCCGAGGCCGGCGACACCGTGTCCGAGGAAGTCGAGTCCGAAAGCACCGAGTCCGAGAGCGCCGAGTCCGACAGCGCCGGGGACGTCCCGCCTCCGATCTCCGCTGCGGACACCGACACCACCGGCACAGCGCGTCAGCGGTGGCGATTACGGCTCCGAAGACAGCGTTCGTAGTTGGGCCATCGGGCGGCGAAAGGCGGCATCTGGCATGCTGAAACCGTGACTGACCAGCCGTGGCCCGGCACGCCCGAGCCGGGACCTCCGCAACCGGAACCCGGGTATCCGCCGCCGCCTTTTCCGTCGCCGTATCCGTCGTATCCGCCGTATGGGGCCGGCTACGACCCCTCGGCGCCGTACGGCCGGCACCCGGTGACCGGGCAACCATATTCGGACAAGTCGAAGACCGTCGCGGGCCTGTTGCAGCTGCTCGGACTCTTCGGTTTCGTGGGCGTCGGACGCATCTACGCGGGGTACGTGGGGTTGGGTGTCGCGCAATTGATCGTCGGTTGGGTGACGTGCGGGCTCGGCGCCTGGATATGGGGCGTGATCGACGCGGTGCTCATCCTCACCGACAAAGTCACCGATCCGCAGGGTCGTCCATTGCGCGATGGAACCTGACCCACCCGCTCCGGCGGCACCGAAGTACATCGGCGCAGGATCCGCCGTCCTGCTCGCCGGCGCCTTGGCCTACATCGGGATCGCCGACCCGCACGAACCGAATTCGGTTTATCCGCAATGCCCTTTCAAATTTCTCACCGGCTGGAACTGTCCGGCCTGCGGTGGGCTGCGAATGACACACGATCTGCTGCATGGTCACCTGACGGCCGCCGTCTACGACAACGCCTTCGTGCTCATCCTGATCCCGCTGTTGGCGGGCTGGGTCCTGGTACGCCGGTCAAGCGGCCGCTCGTGGTTGCCGATACCGACGACGGTCACGTTGCTGGTTGCTGCGACGGTGTGGACCGTGGTGCGCAATCTGCCGGGTTTTCCGTTGGTGCCGACCGTCCTGAGCGGCTGATTGACGTAGGCCACCCCCTCCGTCGCCGGCCGCGAACGTGAAGCTGGCGGCACATTCGCCACGCCGAACGTGAAGCTGGCCGCACCCTCGAGGCTCACCACTGCGCGCGCCTCGCGCATTCCAGTCATCCTGATGCCATCCGGCGCGACTATGCTTTGTCGTCGTGACTAGACGCGGAAAGATCGTCTGCACCCTCGGCCCGGCCACCCCCACGGACGAGTTGGTCCGTGACCTGGTCGAAGCCGGAATGGATGTCGCCCGAATGAACTTCAGCCACGGCGACTATCCGGACCATGAAGCCGCCTACAACCGTGTTCGCCGCGCTTCCAACGCCACCGGCCGCGCCGTCGGCGTCTTGTGCGACCTGCAGGGCCCGAAGATCAGGCTCGGACGGTTCGCCAGCGGGCCCACGTACTGGGCCGACGGTGAAACCGTCCGCATCACGGTCGCCGACTGCGAGGGCAGCCACGATCGCGTCTCCACCACCTACAAGCGACTGGCCGAGGATGCGACTGCCGGCGACCGTGTGCTCGTCGACGACGGCAAGGTGGGTCTGGTTGTCGAGCGCGTCGAAGGTGACGACGTGGTCTGCAAGGTCACCGAGGGCGGTCCGGTCAGCAACAACAAAGGGATTTCGCTGCCCGGCATGAACGTCTCGGCGCCGGCGCTGTCCGAGAAGGACATCGACGACCTCACGTTTGCGCTCAAGCTTGGCGTCGACATGGTCGCGCTGTCCTTCGTGCGCTCGCCTTCCGACGTCGAACTGGTCCACGAGGTGATGGACCGGGTGGGGCGACGGGTGCCGGTGATCGCCAAGCTGGAGAAGCCGGAAGCCATCGACAATCTCGAGGCGATCGTGCTGGCGTTCGACGCGGTGATGGTGGCCCGCGGCGACCTGGGTGTCGAGCTGCCGCTGGAGGAAGTGCCGCTGGTGCAGAAGCGGGCCATCCAGATGGCCCGGGAGAACGCCAAGCCCGTCATCGTGGCCACCCAGATGCTCGATTCCATGATCGAGAATTCGCGTCCCACCCGCGCCGAGGCCTCCGACGTCGCCAACGCGGTCCTCGACGGGGCCGACGCCCTCATGCTGTCCGGGGAGACGTCGGTGGGCAAGTATCCGCTGCAGGCGGTCAAGACGATGTCGCGGATCGTGTGCGCGGTCGAGGGGAACTCGACGGCCGCGCCACCGTTGACCCATGTGCCCCGCACCAAACGCGGCGTGATCTCCTATGCCGCGCGCGACATCGGCGAACGGCTGGACGCCAAGGCATTGGTGGCGTTCACCCAATCCGGCGACACGGTGCGACGATTGGCCCGCCTGCACACGCCGCTGCCGTTGCTGGCGTTCACCGACCTGCCGGAGGTCCGTAGCCAGCTGGCCATGACGTGGGGCACCGAGACGTTCATCGTCCCGCACATGAAGTCCACCGACGGCATGATCCGCGAGGTGGATAAGTCGCTGCTCGAGCTCGGCCGCTACAAGCGAGGGGACCTGGTGGTCATCGTCGCCGGTGCGCCTCCCGGCACCGTGGGATCCACCAACCTGATTCACGTCCACCGCATTGGCGAGGACGACGTCTAACAGCGTGTCCGACTTCGACGAGCTGCTGGAGGTGCTGGACCTCAACGGTGGTGCCGACGACCGGTTCACCGGATCTCATCCCAGCAAGAACCCGATGCGCACCTTTGGCGGTCTGCTGGTCGCGCAGTCATTCATCGCGAGTACTCGGACACTGACCCGTAAGCATCTGCCACCGAGCGCGTTGTCGATGCATTTCATCAACGGCGGCAACACCGCCAAGGACATCGAGTTCCACGTCCTGCGACTGCGCGACGAGCGGCGGTTCGCCAATCGGCGCGTCGATGCGGTGCAGGACGGCACCCTGCTCGCCTCGGCGATGATCTCCTACATGGCCGGCGGGCGCGGTCTCGAGCACGGCATCGAACCCCCGCCGGTCGCCGAGCCGGAAACAGTGCCGCCGATCGGCGAATTGCTGCGCGGCTACGAGAAAACCGTCCCGCTGTTCGTCAACGCACTGCAACCCGTCGACTGGCGCTACACCAACGACCCGTCCTGGGTGATGCGCGACAAAGGCGAAAATCTTGCCTACAACCGGGTTTGGCTCAAGGCAGCGGGTGCGCTGCCCGATGATCCGGTGCTGCACACCGCGACGATGCTGTACTCCTCGGACACCACGGTGCTGGATTCGGTGGTCACCACGCACGGACTGTCGTGGGGACACGACCGCATCTTTGCGGCGTCGGCCAATCACACGGTGTGGTTTCACCGCCAGGTCAATTTCGACGACTGGGTGCTGTACTCGACCTCGTCGCCGGTCGCCGCCGACTCCCGCGGCCTGGGTACCGGACACTTCTTCGATCGTTCCGGGCAGGTCGTCGCCACGGTCGTGCAAGAGGGCGTGCTGAAATACTTTCCCCCGCCGAACCGTTAGCCGCCGCGGGGTTTCACGCCGCGCCGCCAACCTGGGTAACGGCGAAGTCGACGCCGCCGGGCAAGTGATGGGTTGCCACCACCACGGTTCTGGTCGCCGGCAGCAAAGCCGTGTCACCGGCCAACAGCGCACGCAGGATCCGGTCGGCAGCTGCGGCATCGAGGTGTTCGGTCGGTTCGTCGAGCAGCAGGATCGATGCGGGGGAGAGCACCGCTCGGGCCAGCAACAGCCGTCTGCGCTGGCCGGCGGAGAGCGCCTGGGCGCCGGCGGTCAGAACGGTCGACAGGCCCTCCGGCAGGCCGGACAGCCAGCCGCCCAACCCCACCGCATGCAGGGCCGCCGTTAGTTCCACGTCGTCGCAGTCACCGCGGGCCACCAAGAGATTGTCCCGGACCGTGGTGCCGAAAATATGGGCGTCTTCTGCGAAAAAGCTTATGGTGCGCCGTAATTCGTCTTCGCGAACGGTTTGCAGATCTATTCCGTCCAGCGTCACCTCACCCCGTACCGGCGCCAACAGCCCGGCCAACGTCATCAGCAGGGTCGTCTTGCCGGACCCGCTGGGGCCCGTCACGGCGAGCCGGGCCCCCGGCGGCAGGTCGATAGTGGCGTGCTGGATGCGTGCCCCAGCGTGGCCGAAATCCACTCGTGCGGATAACCGGCCCAGTGGCCGCGCCGGTGAAACGCGTCCCGCGCTGCTGCCGACGGCCGGTGGCGCCAGGTCCAGGAGGCGGCGCGCTGCAATTCGCGACCTGGTCAGCTGGACCGCGGCGGCCGGCAGCACGCCGGCGGCCTCAAAGGCCGACAGGGGCAACAACATCAGCACGGCCAGGGTCGTCGGTGCCGCGGCGGGCGCCATCCCGAGGGCTGCCACCACCGCGCCGATCACACTGATTCCGGTCGCGAGGGTGGGCAGCGCCTCGGCGAACGCGGCCGGTCTGGCGGCGGCGTCCAACGCAGCGCCCCAGTCTCGTTGCCGTTGCTGGGACTCGGCGATGACCTTCGGTAAGGCGCCCGCCACCCGAAGTTCGGGCGCATGTTCCAGTGCCAGCATCGCGGCGTTGTCGCGCTGGGAATGATGCTGGCGGGCAATGGTTTCCTGGGTGGCGGCGGCTCGTCCCGCCAGCCAGGGCGCGATCCCGCCGGCGACCATGAGGCACACCGCCAGCACCGCCGCGGCCGGCCAGGAGATGGCTGCGACCACCAGGACGGCTGCCAACGACAGCACCGTCGCGACACCGACCGGCACCAGCGCACGCACCAGCACGTCGGCCAGCGTGTCCACATCGGCGCCGACCCGGGCGACCAACTCGCCGCTGCGCAGCCGCACCGCGCCGGCGACCGGGCCGGTGGCCAGCCGATGGTAGATCTGCGCGCGTGCCGTGCCGGCGGCCCGCAGTGCGGCGTCGTGGGTGACCAACCGCTCGCAGTAGCGCAGCACGCCCCGCGAAATCGCGAAGGTGCGCACGGCGACGACCGCGACGGACAGGTCCAGCACCGGCGGCATCTGCGACGCCCGGGTGATCAGCCATGCCGAGACTCCGGCCAGCGCGAGCGCGCTGCCCAGCGCCAGCACACCCAGCGTGATGGCCGCAAGGAGGCGGGGCAGGCGGGGCCGCAGCAGGTCCGCGCTTTGTCGCAGGGGATCAGACCGGCGCATAACGCGCCTCGTTTCCGGCGACCACGCCGACGACGCGGTCGCCGATCGCGATAACCCGCTCGCGGTGCCCGACGACCAGCACCGTTGCCCCGGCACGGGCCCGCGCGACGATGGCGGCCAGCACCCGATCCTCCGTGACGGCGTCCAGGTGCGCGGTGGGCTCGTCGAGCAACAACACCGGCGCCGGCGACCCCAGTACCCGCGCCAGGCCAAGCCGTTGTCGCTGCCCCAGCGACAGCCCGACGCCGCCGCGGCCCAGGACGGTATCCAGTCCCCCAGCCAACTCGGCCAATACTGAATCGAATCCCGCTGCGGCGCAGGCACTCTCAAGATCGTCGAGGCCGCCGAACAGCTCCAGGTTCTCCCGGACGGTGCCCGGCACCAGCACCGGACGTTGAGCCAGCCAGGCCACCTGGGGCCACCACCGGTCGGGTGCCAGGGCCCTGATGTCGACTCCGGCCACGGTGATCCCGCCCGACGACGGCGCGGTGAGGGCGGCGATCACCTGCAGCGTGGTGGTCTTGCCTGCGCCGTTGCTTCCGGTGAGCACGGTCACCTGACCCGGTTCGATGACCGCGGTGAGGTCCCGCGGCGAGTAGCCGTCCCGGCCGGCAACGCTGAGGCTCTCGATGCGGATCTGCGCTCCGCGCGCGGTGACCGTCAGCTGTCCGGGCGCTTCGGGCGCCGGTTCGCCGATGAGGGCGAAGGCTTTGTCGGCCGCGGCCCGGCCGTCCTGGGCGGCATGGAATTCCACCCCGATACGGCGCAACGGCCAGTACACGTCGGGCGCCAGGAGAAGCACGGTCAGGCCGGCGGTCAGGCTCATCTCGCCGAAGACCAGGCGCAGGCCGATGGCGACAGCCACCAGGGCCACGCCCAGGGTGGCCAGGAGTTCCAGCACCAGTGCCGACAGGAACGCGATCCGCAGGGTCGCCATCGTCGAACGGCGGTGTGCGGCGCTGAGTTCGGTGATGCGACGCTCGGGGCCCGACGCGCGCCCCAGCGCGCGCAAGGTGGGGATGCCGGCGATCAAATCAAGCAGGCGGGATTGTAGCGTGGTCATGGCTTCCAGCGAGGCCGCCGATCGCTGCGCCGTGGCCAGTCCGATCAGCACCATGAAGATCGGTATGAGCGGCAACGTGACTACCACGATGACTGTCGACTTCACGTCGTACCAGGCGATGACCGCCACGGTGGCCGGAGTCAGGATCGCGGCCAGCAGCAAAGTGGGCAGATAGGCGGTGAAGTACGGGCGCAAGCCGTCCAGGCCCCGGGTTACCACCACCGCGGCGGCGTCACGCTGAGTTGCCAGCTCACCGGGTTGACGGCCCGTCACCGCGGTCAGCACCTGGCCGCTGAGATCGGCGATCACCGCGCTGGCCCCGCGTTGCCCCAACCTTGCCTGCAGCCAGTGCGCGACCCCGCGGAAAGCCCATAGCCCCAGCAGGATCGACAGCGGTCCGAGCCAGTCGTGCACATGGCGCGCAGCGGGATCCGTTGCCACCCGAGCGACGACGGGCCCCAGGACGACGGCCGAGCCGATCGCGCAACCGCTGATCACCACTCCACAGGCCACTTCGGCGACCAGATAGCGCCGCAGCGCGCCCGATGCCCGCCACAGCCGTGGGTCCAGTGGTGCCCGAGAGCCTTGCTCGGTCAGGACGGGCGCCTGGTGAGACCGATCGAGGGGGGTATTCCGTCAGCCGAAATACGTTGCCGGAAAACCCAATACGTCCAGGCCTGATAGATCACGGTCAGGGGCGTCATGATCGCGGCCACCCAGGTCATGATCTTCAGCGTGTAGGGCGTCGAGGAGGCGTTGTAGATCGTGACGCTCCATTGGCTGTTCAGCGTCGATGGCACCAGATTGGGGAACAGCGAGCCGAACAACAACACCACGACGCTCGCCACCACCAGCAGGGCGCAGACGAACGCCCACCCGTCGGATGCTCCCCGCCACGCCAGCAGCACTGCGGTCAGCTGGGCCAGGACCGCCACGCCCAGCACCGCCCAGGTCCACTGCTTACCGTAGGCCAGTTGCGTCCAAACCCCGAAGCCCGCAACCAAAGCCGTGGCCGGCAGGGAAAACCACCGAGCGAATCGGTGGGCGTCGTCGCGGACGCCGCCGGCGGTCTTCAACGCCACGAACAGTGCACCGTAAAACAGGAACAATGCGGCGGTGGCCACCCCGCCCAGCAGCGTGTAGGGGTTGAGCACATCGCCGATCGACAGGTTGACCTGCCCGTCGGCGTCCACCGGCAGGCCGCGCACCAGGATCGCGAACGCCGTGCCCCACAGGATCGCGGGCAGCCAGGACCCGACCGCGATGCCGAAGTCGGCCCAGCCACGCCATTTGGTGTCATCGACCTTGCCGCGCCATTCGATGGACACGATGCGCAGGATCATTCCGAACAGGATCGCGAGCAGCGGTAGGTACAGCGTCGAGAACACGGTGGCGTACCAGCCGGGGAATGCGGCAAACATCGCCGCCCCACCGGTGATCAGCCACACTTCGTTGCCGTCCCACACCGGCCCGATGGTGTTGAGCACGGCGCGCCGGTGTGCTTCGCGGTCACCCTTGCTGACCCGCGCAAAAGGCTCCATCAGCATGCCCACCCCGAAGTCGAATCCCTCCAGGACGAAGAAGCCCAGAAACAGCGCCGCGATGAGGCCGAACCACAGCTGTTGCAGGTTCATGTGTCAGCTCCGTTCGGGCTCTGCTAGTAGGCGAAGGACAGGGGTTTGACCTGCTCGGGCTCGGTTTCCCGGTCCTGCGGCGGCGGCGCGGCCGGTTCGGCGTCGTGTTCCTGCGGCCCTTCGGCGATATAGCGCTTGAGCAGCCAGAACCAGATGACCGCCAGAACCGCGTAGACCAGCGTGAAGGTCGCCAGCGAGGTGACGACCATGCCGGGGGTGTGGTGTGAGACGCCGGCCGCGACCGTGAGGTGAACGTTCTGGTCCCCGGTGGGATTCGGGGCGACAATCCATGGCTGACGGCCCATCTCGGTGAACACCCATCCGGCGACATTGGCCAGGAACGGGGCGGGGATCGTCAGCAGCGCGAACCAGCCGAACCAGCGCTGGTCGGGAATACGTCCACCCCGGGTGAGCCACAGTGCAAGCAAGGCGAACAGCACCGGGATCGCGAGCAGCCCGATCATCACCCGGAACGACCAGTAGGTGACAAAGAGGTTGGGGCGGTAGTCATTTGGTCCGAATCGCTGCTCGTAGTCCCGCTGGAGGTCGCGCACACCCCGCAACTGGACACCCTCGGTCTTGCCTTCGGCAAGGAAGGGCAGCACGTACGGCACCTCGATGACACGGGTGAGGGCGTCGCAGTTGTTCTGCCGGCCGACGGTCAGGATGGAGAAGTCCGGATCGACCTGGGTGTCGCACAACGATTCCGCGGACGCCATCTTCATCGGTTGCTGCTGGAACATCAGCTTGCCCTGGTGGTCGCCGGTGAAGAACAGGCCGACGGTGGCCAGCAACACCACCCAGCAGCCCAGCGCGGTGGCGGGCCGGTACATCGCCCGGGTGCCGGGGCCCACGGTGGTGGTCTGCGACCGGACCAGCCACCATGCGCTGACGGCGGCGACGAACGTTCCGGCGGTCAGCAGCGCGCCGGTCACGGTGTGACTGAACGCGGTCAGCCCGGTGTTGTTGGTGAGCAGCGCCACGATGTTGTTCAACTCGGCGCGTTTGGTTTCCGGGTTGTAGTGCACACCGACCGGGTGCTGCATGAACGAGTTCGCCGAGATGATGAAGAACGCGGAGACGTTCACCGATATGGCGACGATCCAAATGCAGGCCAGGTGTACCAGGCGCGGCAACCGGCTCCATCCGAAAATCCACAGGCCCAGGAAAGTCGACTCGAAGAAGAAGGCCAGCAGGCCTTCCATGGCCAGTGGCGCGCCGAAGACGTCGCCGACGAATTTCGAGTACTCGCTCCAGTTCATCCCGAACTGGAATTCCTGCACGATCCCGGTCGCCACACCGATCGCGAAGTTGATCAGAAAAAGCTTGCCGAAGAACTTCGTCAGCCGGTACCAGGCGACGTTGCCGGTCGCGGTCCACGCCGTCTGCATGATTGCCAGCAGCGGGGCCAGGCCGATGGTCAGCGGCACGAAAAGGAAGTGGTAGACGGTCGTGATGCCGAACTGCCACCGCGATATGTCGACGACGTTCATCTGTTAACTCCCAGGCTGCGGGGACAGTCAAACACCTACGACACAGTGTAGTAGTCGTGATTGACCATCGCTAGCGTCAATAGGTGGAGGAACTTCTACCTGAGCCCTTGTGAGGCCTTGCGGATACCGAATGCGGAGACGATCTCGAATACGCCGATGACCATGCACCAGATCCCGACGACCAATGCCAGGGTGATGATCGACTCGAACGGGGAAGCCATCACCACGATCCCGGCGAGCAGGCTGATCACGCCGATGAAGATCTGCCAGCCACGACCGGGCAGAGCCGGATCGCTGATGGCCGATACCGTGGTCGCCACGCCCCGGAAGATGAAGCCGACGCCGATCCAGATCGCCAGCAGCAGCACTGCGTTGCCGAAATGCCGGAACGCCAGCACGGCCAGAATCAGCGACGCCGCGCCGCTGACGAACAGCAGGATGCGGCTGCCCGCCGATACGTGCAGGGCGAATGCGAAGGCCACCTGCGCGGCGCCGGTGATGAGGAGATAGACACCGAACACGATGGCGGCGACCAGAACGGACTTGCCCGGCCAGGCCACAACCAGGGCGCCGAGAGCAAGTGACAAAACGCCCGATATCAGCGTGGTCTTCCAGAGATGTGGCAGCAAGCTCGGGGCAGGCAACGTCACAGGACTGTTTTCCATGGGCATCAGTGTGGCCCATGTGGTGGTTTCCTGGAAGGGGCTTTTGTCCTTAGACGACGGCGGCGCGTGCGTCTTCGGCGCGTAGATCGCCGGCCGGTTCGGGCAGCTTGCGGCCAACGAGATACCAGGTGCGCATCACGCCCTTGCCCTTGACGTCGATGTGGCCGCGTTCGCGCAGCACGAATTCGTCTTTGAGGCGTTCGTAGACCTCGTCGGGCACCTGGATCTGGCCGACGGAGTCGGTGGACTCCATCCGGGATGCGACGTTGACCGCGTCGCCCCAGACGTCGTAAAAGAAGCGGCGCGACCCCACGACGCCGGCCACCACCGGTCCGGTCGCCAGGCCGACCCGCAGCGGAACCGGACGACCATGCGGATCCTTGAGCGCGGCCGCGACGTCGGCCATATCGAGGGCAAAGTCGGCCAGTGCCTGGACATGGTCGGGCCGGGGCTGCGGAACCCCGCTGACCACCATGTAGGAGTCGCCGCTGACCTTGATCTTCTCCAGCCCGTGCTTGTCCACCAGTTCGTCGAACGCGGTGTACAAGCGGTTCAGGAAGCGGACGAGGTCGGCGGGTGGGGTGCTGCTGGCGCGCTCGGTGAAGCCGACGATGTCGGCGAACAGGACGGACGCGTCGTCGTACTTGTCGGCGATGACTCGTCGGTCCGGCGCTTTGAGGCGTTCGGCGATGCTGGCCGGCAACATGTTGGCCAGCAGCGCCTCGGAGCGTTCGTACTGGTCTTCCATCGCCGCTTCGGCGCGCGCGGTGTCGCGCAGGGCGAACCAGACCGTCACCACCACCACCACGCACGCCGACAGGGTGGTGATGACGAAGCCCGTCGTCTGGGCCCAGGGCGGCTGCAGGCCGGTGTCGCGGGGAAGCGCCAGCTCGGCGGTGATGACCAGGGCAGCGGAGAGCGCCGCCAGGAAGCTCGCCAGCACAATGTGCTCGATGCCCAGCACCAGCACTACCAGACACGCGCCGACCAGGAAGAACAGTTTGGCGCCCGAGCCGGTGCCGACTTCCCAGCAGCTGGCGAACACGGTGGTGTACGCCGTGAAGATGAACGTCAGGGGCGCCACCAGCTCTCCGAAGCGATGCAGCATCGGAACGATCGCAAAGATCGCCATTGCGGCGATATTGATCCAGAGGACTTCCCACAGCCACGAGCCCATGAAGAACTGCACGCCGACGAAGCTGGCGCTGACCACGACCGACATCCAGGCGGCGATATTTAGAATGCGCGCCCGGCGGGCAGCGCTTGCGGCGTAGTGCTGCCGGATGTCGCGGGTCTGCGATCGGACGGCGGCAACGCAGTCTGGCCGGAGTTCTGAGCCGTCCGCGCCGGCCGATCGAACACCGCATTTCTTGGCGGCCACGGATAAAGCCTAACTGTTGACCTCACTAAACGAGCGGTCTTGCCGCCCGCTATTCCACCGGCGTCAACAATGAGCACCGCGGCCGAAATTCCCGAGCCGGGTGAGCTGAGGTCTCGCGAGCAACCGACGGTGCTCAACGTCTTGCCAATCTCGAGGCGGGGCGAGGAGTTCAGGTCGACAACCCCGGCTCGAACACCTCAGCGACGGGAAGCTCGCGGTGCTGGGGCAACAGACAGCGGATGGCGAAGATCCCTTCGGTCAGCCCGGCGGTGTCGATCCAGTTCGGATGATCGGGATCTCGCGGTCCAAGCACCACCTCATAGCTGCCGTCGGGGGCCAGTTCGACATCGGCGCCGGTGAGATAACAGCGGTGTTCCGGGAAGTCCGGGGTGTTGAACCAGCGGTCGTAGAACACAAAGGACCAGAACCGCGCCGTCGGGGGTGTGCCACGCAGACGCAGCGCCTGGCCGGGTCCCAGATTGACATAGAACCCGTCATAGACGTTGTCCAGTGTCGGAAACAGCGCGCCGGTGTAGCGCGGATGGTGAATCGGCGCCTCCGGCGGCGGGTAACCGTTCACCCCGGCGGCGCGCAGCACCTCGGTCACGGCCATCGTGGACTGGATCTCGTCACGAAAGAACGCCTCGGCGCTGTCGGCCCGCTGCGCCATCGACGGTCCGCCTCCAGCCGGCGGGTTGAGGCACCGCAGTATGAGACCGGGCTCCGCCTCAGGTGGGCTCTGATGGTAGAGCCGAACCATCACCAGATAGTCATCGTCGACCAGCGGCAGCCACGGCGTGCCGTCGACGGGATCCCGGCCACCGATGAGCAGGTCGATCTCTCGGCCGTCACCGAGCAGCCTCTTGTCAGAGATGTTGGCCGCCGGTGCGTTGTAGCCGGGGCCTTTGGTGTAGACCTGCACACCGGCGTAGACGGCCGCGCCGATCGACCCATGCAGCCGGTACCGCAGATCCGGCGACACCGGAGCGCTCAAGTAAAGGGTCGTCGGATTGTCCCCACCGTACTTGCGCCAGGGCCTTTCCCAGTTGGTCAACCGCGGGGCCGTCGGATCGCCCTTCTGGAACCACATCTCGGTGGCCAGATCGTAGGCCGACAGCAGAAAAAACAGTGCCCGCTCCGTCTCGACCGGACCCAGGCCGGCCACCTCGCGATGGACGCGGTCCGCGTTGTCGGTCAGGGCGCGCGCCAAGCGCAGGGCGGAATCCGGCACGCTGACATCATGCCCGGTCCGCTTCCGGTCCAGCAGCAGGAACAACGCCGGGTCGAGTACTACCGCCAGGATCAGCAGCCAGGTTTGGCGCCGGTCTCCCGGTGTACCCGCAGGTGCCCGAGAAAGACCGTCCCGTGGACGATCGGGACCGCCAGGCTGGTCTGACGCACCGTCCGCGCGGACGGCCGCGTTGACGATCTCGCCGTCGGCGTTCACCCTTGTTTCAGCCGCGGGCTCCACTGCGTCGTCCCGGGGGGAACCGGACGACAGATAGGCCTCTGATCTGCAACAACATTCATCGTTGACTTGCCGTCGGTGGTGCCCTCGGTGAGATTCGAACTCACACTGTACGGGTTTTGAATCCGTTTCCTCTGCCAGTTGGGATACGAGGGCCGGTGCCGGTCTCCTACCTTAGAGGACCCCCCGAGTTCCCTTGCAGAGCCTCGCGACACAATGTCCGTCATGACCGGCCCCACCACCGCTGCCACCGACGCCGCTCCGCCGCCGCGCCGGGTGCTCATCGCGGAAGACGAAGCGCTCATCCGCATGGACCTGGCTGAGATGCTGCGAGAGGAGGGGTACGACATCGTCGGCGAGGCCGGCGACGGCCAGGAAGCGGTCGAGCTCGCCGAGCAGCACAAGCCCGACCTGGTGATCATGGACGTCAAGATGCCCCGGCGCGACGGCATCGACGCGGCGGCGGAGATCGCCAGCAAGCGCATTGCCCCGATCGTGGTGCTGACGGCGTTCAGCCAGCGCGATCTGGTCGAGCGTGCCCGCGATGCCGGGGCGATGGCCTACCTGGTCAAGCCGTTCACTGCCAGTGACCTGGTTCCGGCCATCGAGTTGGCGGTCAGCAGGTTCAGTGAGCTCACCGCCCTGGAGCGGGAAGTCGAGACACTGTCGGATCGGCTGGAAACCCGCAAGCTGGTCGAGCGTGCGAAGGGCCTGCTCCAGGTGAAACAGGGCATGACCGAGCCGGAAGCCTTCAAGTGGATTCAGCGCGCCGCCATGGACCGGCGGACGTCGATGAAGCGCGTTGCCGAGGTCGTGCTGGAAACGCTCGATACGCCCAAGGACGCCTGACGCGGTCAGAAGCACAATCGGGAGTCAGAGAGGCGATCTTGCGACTGCTCGCGATGGAAGCGGGCGGGATTCGGGTAGGTGGATGCAGAGCGAGCAACTCTTTGGTGACTACCGGCTGATCGATCTGATTGGCCGCGGTGGCATGGGCGAGGTGTATCGCGCGTTCGACACCACCACCGAACGGATGGTGGCGCTGAAGGTGCTGCCGCAGCATCTGGTGGAGGACGACAACTTCCAACAACGGTTTCGTCGGGAAGCTCTCGCGGCAGCCGGGCTCAACGAACCGCATGTCGTGCCGATCCACCGCTTCGGCGAGATCGACGGGCGCCTCTACGTCGACATGCGGCTCATCGAAGGCCGCGATCTGGAAGCTGTCCTGCAAACCGGCCCGCTGGCACCGCAGCGCGCCGTCGACATCACCCGGCAGGTCTCTGCGGCGCTGACCGCAGCGCACCGCGTCGGGCTGGTGCACCGCGACGTCAAACCTTCCAACATTCTGGTGACCGACGACGATTTCGCGTACCTCATCGACTTCGGTATCGCGCGCAACGTCAACCAGTCGGCCCTGACCAGCACTGGCGTGGCTGTCGGGACATTCGCCTACATGGCTCCGGAACGCTTCAGGGACCAGAACCCCGATCCGCGATCCGACGTGTATGCGTTAGCCGCCGTGCTGTATCAGTGTCTGACCGGCCGGCGTCCGTTCGCCGGGGACAACGCAGAACAGCAGATGATGGCCCACCTCACTGCTCCGCCACCGCGGCCCAGTGCCCTGGAACACGCATTGCCAGCCGGATTCGACGACGTCATCGCCAAAGGCATGGCCAAGAATCCAGACGATCGGTATCAGACCGCATCAGAGTTGGCCCAGGCCGCCCAGCACGTCGTAGCGGCCCTGGGACCGTCATCGACTTCTTCCGTGCTGGCCACCGAACCGGCCCAGAAAGCACCGCTGCCGCGCAACACGTCTGCGCCTCAATCCCCGAAGCGTCGGCGCAACGCTCTGCTCGCCACCTGCGCGGCCATCGTGGTGGCCACCGCGGCTGTCGTCGCAGTGTTGCACTTCGGCGGAAGTCGCACGCAATCAACGACTGCCGGGAGTGCGACCACGTCGAACGTGCCCGCGACTCGCATTGATTCGCTGATGTTGAGCACTGCGGAGGTCGCTGCGGCAACGGGCATCGCGGATCTCCGGCCCAATTCGGCCCGAAATAAGGCCCCGAGTATTTCCCCGACAAATCCGCCGGAGTGCGCACCGGTCTTCAACTTCTTCGTCGACTCGCTGATCAACGTGTCGGGCAACGCTCAATTGCGTTCCATCACCTACAAATTCACCAAAGGAAACTCCGACGGACTGATCGGTCAGGGCGTGCTCGAACTGCCCTCGCCTGAAGTGGCGACCGAAGTGCTAAACCGCATCACCGCGGCGTGGCGGCAGTGTGAGGGAAAGGTGTACCAGGGAAGTGACACGAGCAACCCATACCAGCTGAGTCCGCTGGTGGTCAGCACCGGCCGAACCTCCGCAGTGGCGATCAACCAGCGGCGCAACAACCTGCGGTGTGAGGACGTCGTCGCGACGGTGCAGAACTACGTCATCAAGACCGAAGCTTGCGGCAACATCGACGCGACCGTCGGCAACAGACTCGCCGACGCGCTGGCCGCCAAGGTGCGGGGTTGAGTCGCCCGGTCAGCGGGCGACGATTACCGATGACCCGTGGCCGAACAACCCCTGGTTGGCGGTGACGCCCACTTTCGCGTTCTCCACCTGCCGGCCCGTCGCCTGGCCGCGCAGCTGCCAGGTCAACTCGCAGACCTGAGCGATCGCCTGGGCGGGAATGGCCTCGCCGAAGCACGCCAGGCCGCCCGACGGGTTGACCGGAACGCGGCCTCCCAAAGCGGTGTCGCCAGAACGCAATAGCGCCTCGGCCTCGCCCTTGGGGCACAGCCCCAAATGCTCGTACCAGTCGAGTTCCAGCGCGGTGGACAGGTCGTACACCTCGGCCAGGCTCACGTCCTCCGGGCCGATGCCGGCCTCGGCGTAAGCGGCATCGAGGATCTGGTCCTTGAACACCCGCTCGGGCGCCGGCACCACCGCAGTGGAATCCGTTGCGATATCCGGCAATTCGGGAAGGTGCTGCGGGTATTGCGGAGTCACCGTGCTGACTGCACGCACCGACGGCACACCGTCCAGCGAACCCAGGTGCTTGCGCGCGAACTCCGCGCTGGCCACGATCAACGCCGCCGCGCCGTCGGAGGTGGCGCAGATGTCGAGCTGGCGCAACGGGTCGGAGACCACGGGGCTGGCCAGCACGTCCTGCACCGAGGATTCCTTGCGGTAGCGGGCATTCGGGTTCTGCAGGCCGTGCTGAGAGTTCTTGACCTTCACCTGAGCGAAATCCTCGGAGGTCGCCCCGTACAGGTCCATTCGGCGCCGCGCGAGCAGCGCGAAGTACACCGGGTTCATCGCGCCGATCAGGTGGAAACGCTGCCAGTCCGGGTCGTTCTTGCGTTCGCCACCGACCGGGGCGAAGGCACCCTTGGGCGTGGTGTCCGCGCCGATCACCAGCGCGACGTCGCAGAAGCCGGCCAGGATATGCGCGCGGGCACTCTGCAGCGCCTGCGAGCCGCTGGCACACGCGGCGTAGCTGGAGCTGACCGGCACCCCGTTCCAGCCGAGCTTCTGCGCGAACGTCGATCCGGCGATGAACCCCGGGTAACCGTTGCGGATGGTGTCGGCCCCGGCGACCAACTGGATCTGGCGCCAGTCCAGACCCGCCTCGGCCAGCGCCGCGCGGGCGGCGACCACGCCGTATTCGGTGAAGTCGCGGCCCCACTTGCCCCACGGGTGCATACCCGCGCCGAGGATGTACAGCGGTTCGGGGGCGCTCATGACGCATACCTCATTTGTGCCGCTCCTCTTCATCGCTACGCTCTGCATCGTCGCCGGCACGCTTCCACGCGTGCACGATGCGCTCGACACCTTCGTTGTCGGTGAACAGGGTCATGGTGGCCAGCTCCATCTGCATGCCGACCTTCAGGTCCGCCGCGAGGGTTCCTTCAATCACCTTGCCCAGCACGATGATTCCCTCGTCGGCAAGTTCGACGGCGGCGATGGCGAACGGCTCGAACGGATCAGCTGCCGGATAGGGTGCCGGCGGTGGGTAACGGTTCTCGGTGTAGCTCCACAGCTTTCCGCGCCGCGACAGGGCGACCGACTCCAACGAGTCGCTGGCACAGCCCGGGTTCGGGCAGTTGTTTTCGCGCGGCGGAAAGACATAGGTGCCGCACTGCGGGCACTTGCTGCCGATCAGGTGGGGTAGTCCGGCATCGTCGGTGGCGAACCACCCGTCGATCGCCGGTTCTTGGCTTTTGACCTCTGGCACTACGCCAGATTACTCAACACCGGCCGAAAAACTGAAACGTGTTCCAGTTCGGCCCCGCGGTGCCCGGCGCACACCGATGAGATCGGCGGGTGCCGCCGGTCATAACCGGCGACCGCAATCGTTCAGGCAAAGGAGTGCGCAATGGTGATCGTCGCGGGATCCATCGTCGTCGACCCGCTGCGACGGGATGACTACCTGGCCAGTTGTGCAGCGGTGATGCGGCAGGCGCGGCGTGCACCGGGCTGCCAGGACTTCGCGATCACCGCCGATCTGCTCGATCCGGGTCGCGTCGACATCTTCGAACGATGGGAGTCGCAGGCTTCGGTCGACGCCTTCCGCGGCAGCGGACCGGGGACTGAGCAACAAGACGCGATAGTTTCGGGAAGCGTGTGTGAGTACGACGTGGCGGCCGAGCGGCGGCTGCTGTGATGTCGGCGGTGGTGCCTAGAGTAGGCCCGTGAGCCCACCAAGGACCGCCGCAGGCACGGCGAATCCCGCAGACACCGCCAACGACAAGCCCACGCTCATGCTGCTCGACGGCAATTCGCTGGCTTTCCGGGCGTTTTATGCCCTCCCGGCAGAGAACTTCAAGACCCGCGGCGGATTGACCACCAATGCGGTGTACGGCTTCACCGCGATGCTGATCAACCTGCTGCGCGACGAGTCGCCGACGCACATCGCCGCGGCTTTTGACGTCTCCCGGCAGACTTTCCGCTCGGAGCGCTATCCCGAGTACAAGGCGAACCGGTCCTCGACGCCCGATGAGTTCCACGGCCAGATCGACATCACCAAGGAGGTGCTCGGCGCCCTGGGTATCACGGTCCTGGCCGAGCCCGGATTCGAGGCCGACGACATCATCGCCACGCTGGCCACCCAGGCTGAGAAGGAGGGCTATCGGGTGCTGGTGGTCACCGGCGACCGGGACTCGCTGCAGTTGGTGAGCGACGACGTCACGGTGCTCTATCCCCGCAAGGGCGTCAGTGAACTCACCCGGTTCACCCCGGAGGCCGTGGTCGAGAAGTACGGGTTGACCCCGCGGCAGTATCCGGACTTCGCGGCGCTGCGCGGTGATCCCAGCGACAACCTGCCGGGCATCCCCGGGGTGGGGGAGAAGACGGCATCGAAGTGGATCATCGAGTACGGCTCATTGCAGTCCCTGGTCGACAATGTCGACTCGGTGCGCGGCAAGGTCGGGGACGCACTACGGGCGCACGTGGCCAACGTGGTGTTGAACCGGGACCTCACCGAACTGGTCAGGGATGTGCCGCTGGCGCAGACCCCGGACACGCTGCGGCTGCAGCCCTGGGACCGCGACCACATCCACCGCCTGTTCGACGACCTCGAGTTCCGCGTGCTGCGGGACCGGCTGTTCGACACGCTGGCCGCCGCCGGGGGACGGGTACCCGAGGTCGATCAGGGCTTCGACGTACGCGGCGGCGCGCTGCAGCCCGGCACCGTCGGGCAGTGGCTGACCGACCATGCCGGCGACGGCCGCCGGTCCGGACTGACGGTGGTGGGCACGCACCTGCCGCACGGTGGCGACGCCACGGCGCTGGCCATCGCCGCAGCCGACGGGGACGGCGCCTACGTCGACACCGCCACGTTGACACCCGAGGACGACGCCGCATTGGCAGCCTGGCTGGCCGATGCCGCCAAACCGAAGGCCCTGCACGAGGCGAAGCTGGCGATTCACGACCTGCGCGGTCGCGGGTGGAACCTCAACGGCGTCACTTCCGACACCGCGCTGGCCGCCTACCTGGTGCGGCCGGGGCAGCGCAGCTTCACTCTCGATGACCTGTCCCTGCGTTATCTGCGTCGCGAGCTGCGTGCCGAAAGTGCTGAGCAGCAACAGCTCTCGCTGCTCGATGACGACGACGGCACCGACGACCAGGCCGCGCAGACCGCGATCCTGCGGGCCCGGGCCGTCATCGACCTCGCCGACGCCCTGGACGCCGAACTGGCGCGCATCGACTCCACGGCGTTGCTGGGCGAGATGGAGTTGCCGGTGCAGCAGGTGCTGGCCGGCATGGAAAGCGTCGGCATCGCCGTCGACCTGGGCATGCTCGGGGAGCTGCAGAGCCACTTCGCCGACCAGATCCGCGACGCCGCCGAGGCGGCCTACGCCGTGATCGGCAAGCAGATCAACCTGGGTTCGCCCAAACAGCTGCAGGTCGTGCTGTTCGACGAGCTCGGCATGCCCAAGACCAAGCGCACCAAGACCGGCTACACCACCGACGCCGATGCCCTGCAGTCCCTGTTCGACAAGACCGGCCACCCCTTCCTGCAGCACCTGTTGGTCCACCGCGACGTCACCCGCCTCAAGGTCACCGTCGACGGCTTGCTCAATTCGGTGGCCGCCGACGGCCGGATTCACACCACTTTCAACCAGACGATCGCCGCGACGGGCCGCCTTTCCTCCACCGAACCCAACCTGCAGAACATCCCGATCCGCACCGACACCGGCCGGCAGATCCGGGATGCGTTCGTGGTTGGTTCGGGCGAGTACACCGAGCTGATGACGGCCGACTACAGCCAGATCGAGATGCGGATCATGGCGCATCTGTCCCGCGATGAGGGGTTGATCGAGGCGTTCAACACCGGTGAGGATCTGCACTCGTTCGTAGCGTCGCGCGCGTTCGGGGTGCCGATCGACGAGGTCACCGGCGAGCTGCGGCGCCGGGTGAAGGCGATGTCTTACGGACTGGCTTACGGCCTGAGCGCCTACGGGTTGTCGGCGCAGCTCAAGATCTCCACCGAGGAAGCCAAGGAGCAGATGGATCAGTACTTCGCCCGGTTCGGCGGTGTGCGCGACTATCTGATGGCGGTGGTCGAACAGGCTCGCAAGGACGGATACACCTCGACGGTGCTGGGCCGGCGGCGCTATCTGCCCGAGTTGGACAGCAGCAACCGCCAGGTGCGCGAGGCCGCCGAGCGGGCGGCGCTCAACGCGCCGATCCAGGGCAGCGCCGCCGACATCATCAAGGTGGCGATGATCGAGGTGGACAAGGCGATCAAAGCCGGCGGGCTCGCGTCACGGATGTTGCTGCAGGTCCACGACGAGTTGCTGTTCGAGATCGCGCCCGGCGAACGTGACCGGCTCGAGGCGCTGGTCCGCGACAAGATGGGTGGGGCCTATCCGCTCGACGTGCCGCTGGAGGTGTCAGTGGGATACGGCCGGAGCTGGGACGCGGCCGCCCATTAACGGGTGCTGCCCACCGTAAACTGCTGAGATGGCGGATGTGGCCGAGCGCAAGCCGCTGGTGCGTTATCCGCTGATGGTCTTCTCCAAGCTGTTCGGACTGCTGCCCGGGCCAGTCGCCGATGCGTTCCTGGCGGTACTGGCCAGGGTCGTGTACTGGCGGGGCCGTGCTCAGCACCTGCACGTGTTGCAGGACTTTCGCGACAACGTCGACCCGACGGCGCAGTTCTCCGCACGTAAGTGGCGGCCGGTCCAGGCGATGTACCGGGCGCTGGTCCGTAACGCCAATGACGCCATCTGGTTCCTCGCGGCCACCCATCGCGCGGCGCGGCGGCGCTTCAGGATCGCGGACCCGTCACCCCTGTATGCGGCCCTCGAAGCCGGGCGCCCGGCAGGGGTGGGTGCCATCGTCGCGTTCCCGCATCTGGGTTCCTACGCGGCGCTGCCGATCGTGCTCGCACTGAACGGGCTGCCCACCACCGTGGTCGCCAACCGGCAGCGTGCCCTGATGCAGTGGGTGATCGCCCGCGGCGCGCAGAAGGCCCGGCTGGAACTGATCACCGTCGAGCGCACCGGGGGAGTGAGTACCACCGCGGCCATGTCGGATGCCATCCGGCGCGGCCGCATCGTCGCGGTCGCCGGCGACTACTTTCGCGCCCGCGAAGGTGCCCAGGGCGCATTGAGCTCGGGTGTTGCTGTCGACCTCGCAGGCATCAAGCGCCCGGTCGGCCCGGGACCGGCGCTGTTGGCTCTGCGCACCGGTGCCCTGATCGTCCCCGGCGCCGTGTTTCAGCACAAACATCGACGGGAACCGGTCTTCGGGCAGCCGATCTGTGCCAGTGACCCGCTCGGCAGTGACGACGGCGACATGAGGGAGGCCGTCCAGGTCACCTCGCAGCGCATCGCCGACGCGATGGCGCAGTTCATCGAGCGCGCGCCCGACCAGTGGCTGATGCCGGGCGGACTGGTATCGGACTCCGTGGGCCGCCGGCGATAGGTATCGCCGGCTCGAACCCGGGGCCGGGTGTGACCCACGGCCGGCACCCCAGTAGTCTGATCGGGATTTCGACCGAGTTTGTCCAGCGTGTATGCCGTCAAGTAGCCTCGACAGATACCCGTTTGCGCTCGATCGCGGGTCACATCAATATCGCAAGTCCCAGTCCCTACGATGAATCCTGTCCGGAGCAACCCAACAATATGCCGAGTCCCACCGTCACCTCGCCGCAAGTAGCCATCAACGACATTGGCACCAGCGAGGACTTTCTCGCCGCAATAGACAAAACGATCAAGTACTTCAACGATGGCGACATCGTCGAAGGAACCATCGTCAAAGTGGACCGGGACGAGGTGCTCCTCGACATCGGCTACAAGACCGAAGGGGTCATCCCTGCCCGCGAGCTCTCGATCAAGCACGACGTCGACCCGAACGAGGTCGTTTCCGTCGGTGACGAGGTCGAGGCACTGGTTCTCACCAAAGAGGACAAAGAGGGCCGGCTCATCCTGTCCAAGAAGCGCGCACAGTACGAGCGCGCCTGGGGCACCATCGAGGAGCTGAAGGAGAAGGACGAGGCCGTCAAGGGCACCGTCATCGAGGTGGTCAAGGGTGGCCTGATCCTCGACATCGGGCTGCGCGGCTTCCTGCCCGCCTCGCTGGTCGAGATGCGTCGCGTCCGCGATCTGCAGCCGTACATCGGCAAGGAGATCGAAGCCAAGATCATCGAGCTGGACAAGAACCGCAACAACGTGGTGCTGTCGCGGCGGGCCTGGCTGGAGCAGACCCAGTCCGAGGTGCGCAGCGAGTTCCTCAACCAGCTGCAGAAGGGCACCATCCGCAAGGGTGTCGTCTCGTCCATCGTCAACTTCGGCGCCTTCGTCGACCTGGGCGGGGTGGACGGCTTGGTGCACGTCTCCGAGCTGTCCTGGAAGCACATCGACCACCCGTCCGAGGTGGTGCAGGTGGGCGACGAGGTCACCGTCGAGGTTCTCGACGTCGACATGGACCGCGAGCGGGTTTCGTTGTCGCTGAAGGCAACTCAGGAAGACCCGTGGCGGCACTTCGCCCGCACCCACGCGATCGGGCAGATCGTGCCGGGCAAGGTCACCAAGCTGGTGCCCTTCGGTGCGTTCGTCCGCGTCGAGGAGGGCATCGAGGGTCTGGTGCACATCTCCGAGCTGGCCGAGCGCCACGTGGAGGTGCCCGACCAGGTGGTCGCCGTTGGCGACGACGCGATGGTCAAGGTCATCGACATCGACCTGGAGCGTCGCCGAATCTCGTTGTCGCTCAAGCAGGCCAACGAGGATTACACCGACGAGTTCGACCCGGCCAAGTACGGCATGGCGGACAGCTACGACGAGCAGGGCAACTACATCTTCCCCGAGGGCTTCGACGCCGAAACCAACGAGTGGATGGAAGGCTTCGACGCCCAGCGCAACGAGTGGGAGGCGCGCTACGCCGAGGCCGAGCGCCGGCACAAGATGCACACCACGCAGATGGAGAAGTTCGCAGCTGCGGAGGCGGCGGACCACGGTGGCGGCGGGCAGTCGTCGTCGAGCAGCAGCTCCTCGGAGAAGTCTGCGGGTGGGTCGCTGGCCAGCGACGCCCAGCTGGCGGCTCTGCGGGAGAAGCTCGCCGGCAGCGCTTAACAGCACGCGCGGATGCTGCGCATCGGGCTGACCGGCGGCATCGGTGCCGGGAAGTCGGCGGTGTCCACCACGTTCTCGCAATGCGGCGGGATCATCGTGGATGGGGATGTCATCGCCCGTGAGGTGGTCGAGCCAGGGACCGAAGGACTGGCGTCGCTGGTAGACGCCTTCGGCGAAGACATTCTCCGTCCCGACGGTGCCCTGGATCGCCCCGCTTTGGCGGCCAAGGCGTTTGCCGACGAGGAACAGCGCAAGAAGCTCAACGGCATCGTGCATCCGCTGGTCGGCAAGCGACGTGCCGAGATCATCGCGGCCGTTTCGCAGGATTCCGTTGTGGTGGAAGACATTCCGCTGCTGGTGGAATCCGGGATGGCGCCGCTGTTTCCGTTGGTGGTGATCGTGTACGCCGATGTCGAATTGCGGGTGCGGCGTCTGGTTGAGCAACGCGCCATGGCCGAAGCGGACGCCCGGGCGCGGATCGCCGCGCAAGCCACCGACGAACAGCGTCGGGCCGTCGCGGATGTGTGGCTGGACAATTCGGGCAGTCAGGATGACCTGGCATTACGCGCCCGAGACGTGTGGCACAACCGAATCGTGCCCTTCGCGCACAATCTCAGCGAGCGGACCTGTGCCCGCGGCCCGGCCCGGCTGGTTGCGGCTGACCCGACGTGGCCGGATCAGGCCCTTCGCATCGTCAACCGGCTCCGGACGGCGTGCGGTCACCGGGCGCTGCGGGTGGACCATATCGGGTCGACGGCGGTGCCTGAATACGACGCCAAGGACGTGATCGACATCCAGATCACCGTCGAATCGCTGGAAGTGGCCGACGAACTCGTCGAACCGCTGTTGGCCGCCGGGTATCCGCGACTCGAGCGCATCACCCAGGACAACGCCAAGGCCGATGCCCGCAGCACCTTACCCGGACTGGACCACAGCGACGATCCGGCACTGTGGCGCAAGCGCATTCACGCCTCGGCCGACCCGGGCCGGCCCACCAATGTGCACATCCGGGTGAGTGGCTGGCCCAATCAACAGTTCGCGCTGCTGTTCGTCGACTGGCTGAAAGCCAATCCGGTTGTGCGCGAAGACTATTTGACGATCAAGCGAGCAGCCGAAGCGCATGGAGACGGCGACACCACCCGGTACGCCACCGCCAAGGAACCGTGGTTCCTCGACGCCTACCGACGTGCGTGGGAGTGGGCCGATACCACCGGCTGGAAGCCCTGAGCCGGTATGCCGTTCGTCACCGACATCCTGGGCCCGTGACACTTGGCGAGTTGCGCGGGCCGCCGCCTTCCAGATACCCCATGAGCAATGCCACGATTTCGTCCTCGACTTCCTGAAAATCCGCCGGTTCCGCTGACGTGACGAGTCGGTGCACCAGCGAATCGATGGTCGCGACGACGACGTGGGCGGTCAGGCGGCCGGCTCGGCTGTCCGGGTGCTGCTGGAGTAACTGATTGGCCAGGTTCACGGTGAACTGCTCCAACTCGCGTACCCGGGCAAGAAACGCCGGCGCCCTCGGGGCCTCCTCGAACAACACCCGATGCAGGCGAGGATTCTCCCGGTGGTTATCAATGGTGGCACGCACGAACAATCGCAGGGTGTCGTCGAGCCGTGGTGGCAGGCCTGCGGCCAGACGTTCGCTCAGCAGCTTCGTTCCCGCATCCACGTGTTCGTCCATCAAGGACCGCAATACCGCATCTTTATTGGGGAAGTACTGGTAGAACGACCCGATCGAGAGTCCGGCCCGTTCGGCGATGCGGTTGGTAGTACCCGCGAAGTACCCGTGCTCGGCGAAAACCTGAGCCGCGGCATCGAGGATGCGTTGCCTGGTCTCGGTGGCCCGCTCCTGTTTGGGCTGCTTACGCTGCCGAAATCGGTCGCTGGGAGGGATGGTGCGTCTCCTGGTCAAAAGCGAGTAGTCATTCGGCGCGCTACTGAGCAAAATTAGGGGAGCCTAACAAGGAGCCGATCGTGCGCACCGTACACGTCGAAACTATCCTGCCCACCAGCGCGGACCGAGTGTGGTCGGCAATGCTGTCGCCGGCCACCTTCCTCTACGTGTGCAAGGGCTTGCTCGGATTCCCCGCGTTGGCCGGGCGTACCGAACCGCTGCGGCAGGGCGAACGCGGTACCGGTTGGCTGTTGGCGTTTCATGTGATCCCCGCCTACCGGCACACCATTGAGGTCATCGACGTCGACGAGGCCAGCGGAACCATCCGCACCCGGGAACACGGCGGAATTCTCAAGGCGTGGAACCACACCTTGCGCGTCGAGCCGTTGCAAGGGGATTCGTGCCGCTACAGCGACACGGTCGACATCGACGCCCGCCTGCTCACCGGCGTCGTGGTGGTGCTGGCGAACGCCATCTACCGGTATCGGCAGCGGCGCTGGCGCAGGCTCGTGCGAGGTATGTCATGACACGTCATGACCAATTTCCGCGCGCCGTTTGACCAGCAGCCACGTTCTGCCGAGCCCCTCCGCACGCGGGTCATGGCATAACGGCCATGCAGTTTGTCGCACCGCTGGTGGAGCGAGACCTGCGCGCGCCGGCAAACAGTTACTGAACCGCCGCAGGCGTCTGATCTGCGGTCCGTACCCCCGTCGGAATTGATAGTTGCGCATTGCAACAATATCTATGCATAATAATGCTGACCGCCGACCGAATAACGTTCGGAATCACATACGCAAAAGGCGGTTGCGCTGTCCCGACGCGGGGATCTCCGCAACGCAATATCGTGCTGGCCGTACCTAGCTCGCCAGCCCACACTTACTTAATACTCAACTTGTGAGCACGGGAACAGTGCACGGCCAGCGAGGGTCGACGACATGAACGCATCACACGGAGATTCAAGGAAGACAATGGTTACCCAGAAGGTCCCGTCGATGAAGCTTACTCAGCTGCGGCAAGCCCTGGATGCGACGCCGGCCCGCATCGTGGCGTGCAGCGGCGGCGTGGACAGTCTGCTGCTGGCTACTGTCGCCCATCGGGCGGCGCCGGAGAACACGGTAGTGGCTCACGCCGTCACACCGGCCGTGCCCGCGGCGGCCACAGCCCGGGTCATCGCCCAGGCTGAGCGTGAGAATTGGACGCTTGAATTGGTCCGTTCCGCGGAGTTCGACGACGAACGTTATCTCGCCAATCCGCGCAACCGCTGCTATTTCTGCAAAAGTCACCTGTACGCGGCGATCGGCGAGCTACCGACCCGTGCCGGCGCAACGGTGTTGAGCGGCGCCAACACTGACGATCTGGGCGAGTACCGTCCCGGTCTGATCGCCGCCGAGGAGAACGGCGTCCGACACCCCTTCATCGAAGCGGGTTATGGCAAGGAAGACATCCGGTCGGTCGCCCGCGAGCTGGGGCTTAATTTCGCGGAGCTTCCAGCGTCACCCTGCCTCGCCAGCCGCCTATACACGGATACCGCCGTGACGCCGTCGCGGCTTCAGTCGATTGAAATCGGTGAAGACCTGTTACGGATGCTGACCGGAATCGATGTCGTCCGGTGCCGGCTACGTGAGGACGTCGTGCTAATCGAGGTGACGGCCGAAGACCACGAATTGGTCACCACTGACGTCATCGATCGGGTGGCTACGGCCATGCGGACGGTTGAGCCGTCGCTGCGTGATGTCGTCTTGGACGACAAGCCCTATCGTCCCGGTCGCGCCCTTAAGCTGCTCGCGTGACCCTTCGATACGACTACGCCCGCCTGGCGCGGATTGGAATGCCGGAGGCGACGTTCTGCCTTAACAAGACGACGCAGCAACTCCGCGCTATCGTCACCGAGCTGGTCGGACGTCCCGACAACCCGGTGCTGTTCACGCGGATGAGCGACTCTCAGTACCAGGCTGTCCGGGATCTTGCCGGCAACTCGATGGACTACGACTCGGAGTCGGCAACATCCTTTATGCATGGTTGCCTGTCACCCCGGGAGGGCGCGGTGGCCGTTGTGACTGCTGGAACGTCGGACATCCCTGTCGCAGCCGAGGCTTGTCGCACTCTCGAATTTCTTGGTTTCACAGCCACTCGTATCGTCGACGTCGGGGTCGCTGGTCTCTGGCGTCTGCTGGAAAGAGTTGAAGACATCGGCGCGTGTGACGTCGTGATCGTGGTCGCCGGAATGGATGCCGCACTGGCCTCGGTGATGGGGGGGCTTACCGGCCAGCCCATCATCGCCGTACCCACATCGACCGGCTACGGCGCCGCCGCGGACGGGCACTCCGCGCTTCACTCGATGCTGACCAGCTGTGCGCAAGGCATTGCCGTGACGAACATCGACAACGGGTTCGGGGCGGCGTGCGCGGCCAACCGAATCTTGCTGAGGCTGCACCGCAAGTGATCGGCTGGATCGACGCCGGAGCTGGGGTAAGCGGCAAAATGCTACTCGGCGCTCTCGTCGACGCCGGGGTGCCCCTGGAATTGTTGCAAGCGGCGATTGACCGACTTGACCTCGGCCTCATGCTCCGGTCGACGATCTGCGAGCGGGCCGGCACCATTGCCACCGATGTCGAGATTTACGGGGACCAGGACCCGCGGCTTCCGGAATTTGAACGGCTGATCGATCGAATTGAAGAACCTGTTCGCTCTGTCGCCGGCGCCATCTGTCGTCGGCTTGTCGAGGCTGAGTCGCGCGTCAAGCGAAAGCCCGCGACCAGAGTCGACCCGGGTCATCTGCGCGACACGCTCGCTTACTCCGTCGGCTCAGCGGCCGGGTTCCATCACTTGGGCCTGGAGGAGCTACATTGCTCGCCGGTGAGTCTTGGCAGCGCAGCGTCGATGTCAGCGCGTGTGGTTTTGGAACTCCTCAAGGGCCTGCCGGTGGCCGTGGGTCCGACCACGTTGGAAGGCACAACGCCCACGGGCGCAGCGGTGCTCGCAACGCTGGTGACGGGATGGGGCGAGATGCCCCCGCTGGTCTTAGGTCAGGTGGGATACGGTGCGGGCCAGGGCAATGGGCCCGAAGTAGCCAATGCGCTCCGCATCGTGGTCGGTGAACCGTTCGACCAAGAGGCCTGCAGCGTGCAGCTCGAAACCAACGTGGACGACCTCGACCCACGCGTATGGCCATACGTCATCGAGCGACTGCTCGCCGCCGGGGCCTACGATGCCTGGCTCACCCCTATCATCATGAAGAAGGGGCGCCCCGCCCACACACTCTCGGTACTGGCCCCCGCAAATCGCGCTAGGGATCTGCGTGCCATCATATTTCGCGAGACCAGTTCGATCGGACTGCGCGAATCGACGGTGACCAAGCACTACAAGTTAGCCAGAACGGAAGTCCTGATTCAAATCGGCGGGCAACCGATCCGCATCAAGATCGCCCGGCTGGACGGTGAAACCGTCAACATCAACCCCGAGTGGCGAGATGTGGTGGCGGCTGCACAAGTGCTCGGACAACCCGCGAAGCATGTGTTGGCTGATGCCCGCCGACTTGCATACGACGAGGCTATGAAAAGTACTGTCGCGCAGTCGGATTGAACGCGTCACGTTATGAGTCAGCTGTCTCGCCTACGTTAGGTGCCGGTGTAACGGTCCGCGACGACGCAAGAAATGCAGCGATCGCAAACGTCAGCGCGACTGCGAGGAAGACCCACGGAAGCACTCGGTCGACGGTGAACAACGAGGAAAACACTCCCGGGCCGACAGCGATGGCGATACCCCACGACCACGAATAGACGGCGGAATGGCGACCCGTCCTTCCTGGCGGTGCGAAGCTCAACATGACCTTCAGTCCGGTGGCACCGAAAGTGGCGGAGGCCAAACTGAACAGGACGACGGCCACGCCCAGCAAAACTGATCTCCCCGCCGGGGCCGTCACCATTACGATGAGCACCGCGAAAACGATCTCGAGCAGCCCGGCCGCCAAAGCCAACAACCGCAGCCCGGATCGGCGACGTCCCCATCGAGCCGCCAGCGGCGCGAAGGCAGCGACCAAGATGCTGACCACCAGATAGGCAACCGACGGAGCCCAGATCGGGAAGCTCAGCGAGAGCAGATACACCGGCAGTATTGAGTCGAAGCCGATGTTTGCCAACGCGACCGCGAAGATCGCCGCGACGAACACCAAGAACCGCCGTTGCGCCAGCACGTCGCGATAGCCGCCCGTACCTCTGTCGACACCGTGCCTAGCCTGATGATCGAAGCGCCGCAGCCGCCAGAACAGCATCCCGCAAACAGCAAAGCTGAGGGCGTTCGCCAGCACGATGGACGTCCAGAACAGCCCGCCACCGCGCTGGGCCCACGCGCCGAGCGACCCGATCAGTCCGCCGAGCCCCAGACCGACACTGCGCGAGGCATTGATCATCGAAAAAAGGTTGACGCGAGCGTCTTCAGACCGAGCCAACGCACTTACCATCCCGGGATGCGCCACCCAGAACAAGCGGCCGCCAAAGCTCAACGCCACCGCGATCACCGACAGTGACGCAAAGGTGTTGTCAGCGAGGTAGCAAGGAAAGGCAATCACCCGGATCAGCGAACTGAGCGTTGCGGTGCGAAAAGGCCCGATATGGTCAACGATGGCTCCAGTCAACAAGCCGCCCCCCACCAGCGCGACGAGGCCACCCAGTGTCAGCGCGGCGCCGGCATCGGCCAGCTTCATGTGACGTGCGTAAGTGAAGTAGAGCAGGGAGAACGGAATCCACACGCCGCTGCCGGTGGTATCGATGACCATCGCCATCAGATAAGTGCGGCGGTCGGCCTGCCGCGTTACCATGCCACGCCGACTGTCCGAGCACCGCGCGTGCGCCCTATTGCTTCAGACAACTGTTGCCTACAGTACTTATCGCATGTGACCGTGACTGACAAAATAGCGTATCCGTCGCGGCGTACGTGAGAAGCGGTTTTGCGGTGTCTGGCCGCAAAACAAGCACCATGCAATGGCCGGATCCTGGCGGATGGGATGGGCCGCGGTGTTTGACGAGCAACCACTTTCGCCATGTCTGACGGGTTTCGTTGGCCTAGGCGCCGTAGTCCCGATTTCAAGCCGAAAGCCACTCTGGAGGGTCCCGGTACGTTAGGCACTTTCGCCCTAGGCCTGTCGCCAGCTGAGCGTCATGCCCTGGCCGGCCAGCCAACCCATCAAGTCGTAGCCGTGGCGGGCCAACCCGTCGAGTGCGCACACGGCGCGCCGGATCGCCAGCTCAGCCGTGTCTGGGCTCAGCAGGCCTTGCCGCACCGCGTCCAGCAGCTCGTCGACGTCGGTTAATTCCGCGCCGCCGGCCGTGCGTACCTCGATATCGAGGTAGTGGTCTTCCGAGCGCCATACTGTCTCGCCGGCTGTGTACTCGCCGATGTCGAGGTAGAAGTCATGTTCGCGTTCATGGCCCGGGTTGAAGTGAAACACCGTGGCACGCAACCCCAGTGCGGGCAGCAGCCAGGACTGCAGGTAGTGAAACTGGGCGCGGCCCGGAGTCGGTCGCGCCAGGTACAGGCCCCACGGGTGCACCCCATACTCGTCGACCGCCCGCACGATGCCTTTCGGATCGGTGTTGGTGTGGGCGGTCAGGTCGAAAGTCTCGTGCTTCGGTGGGTGGATCATCCGACTCTACCTACGGAGGCGCAGTTTCCAACGGACGAAGCAGGCACAGAACACCGACAGTGCGACCAGCATCCCCATGTCCAGCAACCAGATCTTGGGTGCACTCCGCCGGCAGCAGCTGCTACCGGCCGGGACATTCCGGTATTGGCGATGTCGGCCTCCAGCGACGGGTACCTGATCGAATGTGACCCCGTGTCCCGGATGTGGACGCGTCACCGCTGACCTGCGCGCAGGGAGCGCACCCGGCGTCGATACGAATGCAGGTGACGTGGGTTGACGTCGCGGTTAGGGGACTTCGGCCCTACCCGCGGGTTAGTCCCCGTGATTGCATCGAGAGACGGTGTCGGCCGGTAGGCCGCCGTGCTGAAGCTACGTGGCTGGCCGCCGCCGTCGGCACGGGCTGGTGTGCAGCGCGGCGGTACTCATAGGCGCGAGGGCGGGATGCGTTGGAGAGCTTCGACTTCCGGGGATTACTGATCACCTATGAGCACATCGGGCAGGGTGAGCCGGTGATCATGCTCCACAACGGTGGTTCGTCGCATGCCATCTGGAAGGAAGTAGCTGACAGACTGGCCGGCAAATACGAGATCTTCGCCATTGACCTGCTGGGGTTCGGCGGCTCGGCCAAGCCCGGCGCGGGCTACACCTTGGGCAACTACGTAGCGATGCTGGAGGAGTTCGTCAGCTCACTAGGGCGGGACAAGGTCGTGCTGGTGGGCAACTGCATGGGATGCGCCATTTCCCTGGCGTTCACCGAGAGCCATCAGGACCAGGTCAAGGCCCTGGTGCTGTGCAACCCGCTGACCGAGTCGACCTTCCTGGGTGGCTGGTTGGGACCGTTGCTCTGGTTGCGGGAGCGGATGCCCGCAGTCAATCGGCAGGTGTACCGGGTGCTCGGGCACCTGAAGCTCACCAACGGCATCGGCTCGGTCGCCACCGCGTTCCAGCTGGGGCCCCGTGGCCGCGCCCTCAAAGTCCATCGCAGCGCCGAAATCTACGGTCCCTATGCGGCCACCGGCCAGCTGGAGTCGCTGCTCGGGGTGCTCGACGACCTGGAGAACTACGCGGTCATCGACAACCTCGCGCCGCAGCCTGGGTTCCCGCCCATCTGCACCATCTGGGGGCTGAAGAACAAGATCGTCTCGCCCAAGGCAGGACGCCGCCTCAATTCGACCCTCCACCCCGCACGCCAGGAGTGGTTAGCCGACTCAGGCCACCTGCTGATGCTGGAGCGGCCGGATGAGGTCGCGTCGATCATCGACGAGTTCCTGCAGACTGCCGCAAGGACGCAGGCCTGAGATGGAGCCGTTCCCCGACGACATCTTCAACCTCGCCGACATCGTGTTGCGGGTGGCGCGCGAGGACCCGGATCGCATCGCGGTCATCGACTTGGACGGCTGGGAGGGCTACGGCACGCGCCGCTACCAACGTCACACCTACGCCGAGCTGTCGGCCGACGTCGAGTCGGTCGCCGTGGGGCTGCGCGAGATGGGCATTGCCGAGCTGACCCGGATCGTCTGCATGTCGCCTCCCAGCTACGAGACCTGCGTCATGGGCGTAGCCCTCACTCGGGTGGGCGCCTTCTCCATCTGGATCGACCCCGCAGTCGGCTATCGCAACGTCGCGGAGCGGCTCAGCCGCGTGCAGCCGGAGGCGTTCCTGGGCAACGCGCTCGCGCACCTCGGGCGGATCACATTCGGGTGGGGTCCTCGTGACCTCCGCAAGCTTGTTCTCACGGAAAGCCCACTGCTGCCGGGCGGCCGAATCATCACCGGGTTTCCACCCTTCCCCGGCGCGCGATCGATCAGGTCGCTGCGAAAACACGCGCCGGCCGACCCTCAGCCGCCACGAGTCGGGCCGGACGATCCCTGCGCCGTTCTCTACACCACCGGCAGCACCGGGCCGGCGAAACCGTCGCTTTACCTGCACCGCAACTTCTGTCAGCTGTTCCGCAACGCGCACCACAGCTGGCGCTGGGATCCGGACCACGAGGTCCCGGTGGATATGGCCGTCTTCCCCGCGTTCCTGTTCATCCCGATCAGTGCCGGCGGCACGATGGTGGTGCCGCCCATCGACTTTGCCCGGCAGGGCCCCGCGCAGGTTGACTCGGCCGCCCTGATCCAGGTGATCAACGACTGCAAGGTCGGGTCGTTTTTTGCCGCACCGATTCTGATCGAGAACCTGGCCTCCGAAGCGCTGGCGCGCAACCTGACGATGCCCTCGTTGAAACGAGTCATCGGGGCCGGGGCGCCGATCTCCGGGCCGGTCGAAAAATTGATGAACGCGGTGATGGCTCCCGACGGCGAGGTGGCGGCGAACTATGGAGCCACCGAGGCCATGCCGTCGACCGAGATTGGCAGTCGTGAGCACCTCGACGGCGTGTGGAATTTGACCGAGCAGGGTGCCGGCGTTTGTGTGGGCTACGCCCTGCCGGGCGTCGAACTGAAGATCATCGACATCGTGGACGGTCCCATCGACTCCATCGCGGAAACGTCGGAATTGCCCACGGGACAGGTCGGCGAAATTTTGGTGCGGGGTAGGCACGTCAGCCCCGAGTACTACCTCGACCCCGAGAGCACTCACAAGAACAAGGTGCCTGACTCGCAGGGGGACTGGCACCGTTTCGGGGACGTCGGCTACCTCGACGCGCAGGACAAGCTATGGGTCTGCGGTCGGGTATCGCAGCGGGTGAAGGCAGCTACCGGGAACCTGTTCCCGCTGCAAGTCGAGCCGCTCTTCGACGCTCATCCCAAGGTGCGGCGAAGTGCACTGGTGGGGGTGCCCACACCGGCCGGCGAGCTGCCCGTCCTCTGCGTCGAGGTCGAGCCCGACGTTGCCAAGAACGAGCTCGCCGGCTTGCACCAGGAACTGCTCGAGCGGGCTGCAGCTTCCGAGCTGGCGAGCAAGATCCATGCCATTCTCTTCAAACGCAGGCTGCCGGTGGATCCGCGCCACAACTCCAAGATTGAGCGCCCGAAGCTGGCCACGTGGGCCGCCCTGCAGTTGTCGGGACCTCGATCCCGTAGCGGGCGCACCCGCCCGGTCGCCGAATCCTCGCCTTCGCCGGACGCCAGGTCCGGGACCGCCTGACGACGCCTGAAGCGGACCTACGCACCCGGGCAGCTTGTCGGTGCCGCCGACTACCCTGGCGACCATGGCTTTCGCCACTGAACACCCAGTACTCGCCCACTCGGAATACCGCGCCGTCGACGACGTCGTGCGCGCCGGCGCCCGCTTCGAGGTGGTCAGCCCGCATCAACCCGCCGGCGACCAGCCGGCTGCCATCGACGAGCTGGAGCGCCGGATCAGGGCGGGGGAGCGTGATGTGGTGCTGCTCGGTGCCACCGGTACCGGTAAGTCGGCAACCACGGCATGGCTGATCGAACGGTTGCAGCGGCCCACCCTGGTGATGGCGCCGAACAAGACGCTGGCCGCGCAGCTGGCCAACGAACTGCGAGAGATGCTGCCGCACAACGCGGTTGAGTACTTCGTCTCGTACTATGACTACTACCAGCCCGAGGCTTACATCGCCCAGACCGACACCTACATCGAAAAAGACAGTTCGATCAACGACGATGTCGAGCGGTTGCGGCACTCCGCGACGTCGTCGCTGCTGTCCCGCCGCGACGTGGTGGTGGTGGCGTCGGTGTCGTGCATCTACGGCCTGGGTACGCCGCAGTCATACCTGGACCGGTCGGTCGAGCTGCAGGTCGGCATGGAGGTGCCGCGCGACGGGCTGCTGCGGCTGCTGGTTGACGTCCAGTACACCCGCAACGACCTGTCGTTCACCCGCGGCTCGTTCCGGGTGCGCGGCGACACCGTCGAGATCATCCCGTCCTATGAAGAACTGGCCGTCCGTATCGAGTTCTTCGGCGACGAGGTCGAGGCGCTGTACTACCTGCACCCCCTCACCGGTGACGTGGTTCGCCGGGTCGACTCGCTGCGCATCTTCCCGGCCACCCACTATGTGGCGGGTCCCGAACGGATGGCGCAGGCGATCTCCACCATCGAACAGGAGCTGGCCGAGCGGCTCGCCGAGCTGGAGGGGCAGGGCAAGCTGCTGGAAGCGCAGCGGTTGCGGATGCGCACCAACTACGACATCGAGATGATGCGGCAGGTCGGGTTTTGCTCGGGCATCGAGAACTACTCGCGGCACATCGACGGTCGTGGTCCCGGCTCGCCGCCGGCGACGCTACTGGACTACTTCCCCGAAGACTTCTTGATGGTGATCGACGAGTCGCACGTCACGGTGCCCCAGATCGGGGGGATGTACGAGGGCGACATGTCGCGCAAACGGAACCTGGTCGAATACGGTTTCCGGTTGCCGTCGGCGGTCGACAACCGCCCGCTGACGTGGGAAGAATTCGCCGATCGGATCGGGCAGACGGTGTACCTGTCCGCCACGCCCGGGCCGTACGAGCTCAGTCAGACCGGCGGCGAGTTCGTCGAGCAGGTCATCCGGCCGACCGGCCTGGTCGACCCGAAAGTCGTGGTCAAACCGACCAAGGGGCAGATCGACGACCTGATCGGGGAGATCCGCAAACGCACCGAACGCGACGAACGGGTGCTGGTCACGACGCTGACCAAGAAAATGGCCGAGGACCTCACCGACTACCTGCTGGAAATGGGCATCCGGGTGCGCTACCTGCATTCCGAGGTGGACACGCTGCGCCGGGTCGAGCTGCTCAGACAGTTGCGGCTCGGGGAGTACGACGTGCTGGTCGGCATCAACCTGCTGCGGGAGGGCCTGGACCTGCCCGAGGTGTCGTTGGTGTCGATCCTCGACGCCGACAAGGAAGGTTTCCTGCGGTCGGTGCGCAGCCTGATCCAGACTATCGGCCGCGCCGCCCGAAACGTCTCCGGTGAAGTCCACATGTATGCGGACAAGATCACCGACTCGATGAGGGAGGCCATCGACGAAACCGAACGGCGCCGGGCCAAGCAGATCGCCTACAACGAGGCCCACGGCATCGACCCGCAGCCGCTGCGCAAGAAGATCGCCGACATCCTCGACCAGGTCTATCGCGAGGCCGCAGATACCGAGGCCACGGACACGGTCCAGATCGGCGGGTCCGGGCGCAACGCGTCCCGGGGCCGCCGAGCCCCTGGCGAAGCCGGCAGAGCCGTCAGCGCCGGAGTGTTCGAAGGGCGCGACACCTCCGCGATGCCGCGTGCCGAGCTGGCCGACTTGATCAAGGACCTCACCGCGCAGATGATGGCCGCTGCGCGCGACCTGCAGTTCGAGCTGGCCGCCCGGTTCCGCGACGAGATCGCCGACCTCAAGAAAGAGCTGCGCGGGATGGACGCCGCCGGTCTGAAGTGACGGAGACGACGAGCGACACCGGTAGCTGGCGTGAGCTGCTCGGGCAGCATCTCGGCACGTCGACCCTCCTGGCGGGCGGCGTCGCGATGTACGCCACCAACGAGTTCCTGACCGTCAGCCTGTTGCCGAGTGCGATCGCCGAAATCGGCGGCGATCGCCTCTACGCCTGGGTCGTCACGCTGTACCTGGTCGGATCGGTGGTCGCGGCGACGACCGTCAACTCCGTCCTGCGCCGATTCGGCGCACGCTCGTCGTTCCTGATGGCGCTGGCTGTCTTTGGGGTGGCCAGCGCGGCGTGTGCGGTCGCTCCCACGATGGAGGTGTTGATCGCGGGACGCACCATGCAGGGGGCGGCGGGCGGCACCCTGGCCGGACTGGGTTACGCGCTGATCAATGCCGCGCTGCCGCGTTCGCTGTGGACGCGAGGATCAGCATTGGTGTCGGCGATGTGGGGTGTCGCGACCGTGGTGGGACCGGCGACGGGCGGACTGTTCGCACAATTCGGCCTGTGGCGCTGGGCGTTCGGCGCGATGGCGGTGCTGACGGCGCTGATGGGCATATTGGTTCCCGTGGTGCTGGCGACGAGTTCGGCCGGTGGCACCGACCCGGCGACGGCTCCCGCCGCACTTCGGGTGCCGGTCGGCTCGTTGCTGCTGGTGGGTGCGGCGGCGCTGGCGGTCAGCGCCGCGCAGTTGCCCCGCCACACGGCGGCGATCGCCGCGCTGCTCGCCGTCGCGGTGTTGCTCGTCGCGGCTTTCGTGGCCGTCGATCGCGGCAGCCGCGCAACGGTCCTGCCCCCCAGCGTGTTCGGCAGCGGGCCGCTGCGGTGGGTGTACCTGACGTTGGCGGTGCTGATGATGGCCGTCATGGTCGACACCTACGTGCCGTTGTTCGGCCAGCGGCTGGGACACCTCACGCCCGTGGTGGCCGGCTTCCTCGGTGCCTCGCTGGCGATCGGCTGGACCGTCAGCGAAATCGGCAGCGCATCGCTGAAGAGCCCGCGGGTGATCAACCGCGTGCTCCTGGTCGCCCCGCTGGTGATGGCGGCCGGGCTGGCGTTGAGTGCCGTAACCCAACGGTCCGACGCGTCGCCCGGTCGCATCGTGGTGTGGGCTGTGGCCCTGCTCGTCGCAGGCACCGGCATCGGGATGGCCTGGCCGCATCTGTCGGTGCGTGCCATGGAGTCGGTCGACGATCCGGCCGAGAGCGGTGCGGCGGCCGCGGCGATCAATACCGTGCAGTTGATTTCCGCGGCCTTCGGCGCCGGGGTGGCCGGCGTGGTGGTGAACTCCGCCTCCGGCGGCGCGGTGATCCAGGCCCGCTGGCTGTACACGGTGTTCACCGTGCTGGCGGCCCTCGGGGTGCTGGCGTCCTACCGGGCGACGCGCCGCAGCGGCCCGGCCAATCCGCCGGCAGACCCGGCCGGACCTCTTACGGTGTAGGAGTGACGGAGGCGGTCGACGAGACCGGCAGCTGGCGTGAGCTGTTCGGCCGGCACCTGGGCACCTGCACCGTGTTGGCCGGCGGAGTTGCGCTGTACGCCACCAACGAATTCCTCACCGTGAGCATGCTGCCCAGCATCGTCGCCGACATCGGCGGCGATCGGCTGTTCTCCTGGGCGACCACGCTGTATCTGATCGGTTCGGTGGTCGCGGCCACCACCGTCAACCCGATGTTGCTGGTTGTCGGGGCACGTTCGTCGTATCTGATGGGCCTCACTGTGTTCGGGTTGGCGGGCATCGTTTGTGCGCTGGCACCGAACATGGAAGTGCTCGTCGCGGGGCGCATGCTGCAGGGGGTGGCCGGCGGCCTGCTGGCCGGTCTCGGATACGCACTGATCAACGCCGCCTTACCGCGTCCGCTGTGGACCCGCGGCTCCGCGCTGGTGTCGACGATGTGGGGCGTCGCGACGCTGATCGGACCCACGGCAGGTGGGTTCTTCGCGCAGTACGGGCTGTGGCGATGGGCATTCGTGGCGATGGGAGCGACGGCCGGGCTGATGGCGATGCTGGTGTTGAAGGTGGTGACCCCACGACCGCGCGACACCGGTGAACAGGAGACCCGGGCGGTGCCCATCTGGTCTCTGCTGTTGATGGGGGCCGCGGCGCTGGCCGTCAGCGTCGCGGCGCTGCCGCACTACCTGGTGCAGACTCTGGGCCTGTTGGCCGCCGCCGTGCTGCTGGTCGCTGTGTTCCTCGTCGTCGACTGGCGGATGCACGTAGCGGTGTTGCCGCGCAGCGTCTTCGGCTCCGGGCCGTTGAAGTGGATTTATGTGACGATGGCCGTGCAGATGGTCGCCGCGATGGCAAACACCTACGTGCCGCTGTTCGGTCAGGAATTGGCCGACCTGAGCCCGGTGGAAGCCGGGTTTCTCGGTGCGGCATTGGCCACCGGGTGGACGATCGGCGAGATCGCGAGCGCTTCGCTGACCAATCGACAGGTGATCGGGCATGTCGTCGCGGCCGCACCGCTGGTGATGGCGACAGGTCTGGCGCTGGGCGCGGCGACCCAGCGTCCCTACGCCCCGCTCGGCGTGGTTGCGATCTGGGCGCTGGCTCTGCTCATCACCGGCTCGGGTATCGGGATCGCTTGGCCGCACCTGGCCGTGCGCGCGATGACCGCTGTCGACGACCCGTCCGAAAGCAGCGCCGCTGCGGCCGCGATCAACATCATCCAGCTCAGTTCGGGCGCCTTCGGTGCGGGTCTGGCCGGTGTGGTGGTCAATACCGCCCCGGGCGGTCAGGTGACCTCGGCGCGGTGGTTGTTCTCGGTGTTCACCGTACTGGCCGCACTCGCTGTGTTCGCCTCCTATCAGGCAACTCACCGCGATCGGCGCTCACCGCGTTGACTTGATCACCTGGGAGTAGTGGAACTGCCAGCGTTCCACAATGCGGAAACCGAGGTAGTTCGGGAACTGGTAGACCGGCGTCCGCCCGAATGCCGTTCCCGGCGACAACGCCCGGCCCGCTTGATGATCGGGCAGCGAGCTGTCCCGGTTGGTGATCGTCCACAACGCCGGGCACTTGTTGATCTTCGCCGTCGTCAACCACACTGCGACGTGACCGTCCCACAGCGCGCCGACCTTGGGGCCGTAGAAACCCCGCTCCACGTCGACCAATGAGCGGAAGGCGGCCGGCCGGCTCGCCAGCAGGGCGCGGATCGGTCCGGGCCGCCACGGCACCGTGTTGTCCACCAGCAGACAGTCGCCGGGAGAGGCGTGTGCGCTGATGACATCGGCGACCTGGCTGTAGTCCCAGCCCTCCTTGGCATACGGTCCCCGCTGGGTGAAGAAGTAGTTCGGGAAGGCCGCCGCGGTGAGCACCACCACGAGGGCGACGGTCTGCCAGCGTGTGCGGGCGATCGCGACAATGCAGACGGCCAGAACGATGGCGGCGCCGGGAGCGGTGAAGATCAGGTAGCGCGGGTAGTAGATCGGTTCGCTGACGACCGAGTAGATCAGGACGGCAGCAGTCGGAACCACCACCCATAGGGCGCTGACCAGCAACAGTCGGGCGGCGCCGGGCTCGGAGCGGGCCTTGCGTGCCAGCCGCAGCCCGGTCGCGGCAATCAGGACGACGCCGGCCAGGATCGCGAACGCGACGCTGTGGTCGAAGTACTGCCGGTGCACCACGTCGAGGAACAGGTTGCGATTGAGACCGTTGATCCACCCGACCTGCCACACCTGCTTGTGGGCAAACAGCACGAACGGGGTCATCGACCCGAGAGCAACAACCGAGGCGACACCCAACCAGATCGCGGGCCACTTGCGCGACCGCCTGGATGCCAGCAGGGGCAGGATCGCGGCATAGACCGGGACCAGCAGCACCATGTTGACGTTGACCAGAATGGCCAGCATCAGCAGCAGCGAGTAGGACACCCACAACCGCGCCCGATTCCGCCGCACTGCGGCGACCACCAGGACGGTCAACCAAGCCGCCACCGCGACGACCAACGCCGACGAGCGGGCTTCGATGCCTGCCCAGGTGACCCGTGGGAGGATGGCGAAAACCGCGCCCGCCGTCAGCGCGGTGGTGCGTCCGCAGAATTGCTTGGCGAAAACCACCACACCGGCGGCTGCCGCGCCGACGGCCAGCGCGCTGGGGACTCGCGACCAGAACTCCGTCGGCGGAAAGATGGCGAACCAGCCGTGCATCAGCAGGTAGTACAGGCCGTGCACCGCGTCGATGTGGCCCAGCAACTTCCACAGCTCGGGCAGCGTGCGACTGGCCGAGGCCGAGATCGTCGCGCCCTCGTCGAACCACAGCGACGGTCGGCCCGCCCAGGCGCCGCTGATCACCGTGGTCAGCGCCGCAACGGCCCAGGGGTCGACGAAGCGGCCCCTCGCGTACGCCGGGGCCGCCGGTGCGGCGTCGTCAGCCACGGGATTCGCGGCGATGGATACAGACATGATTGCCGTCAACTTTAGGTGCACACCGGTCTGGACGTGACCCGCGCCGCAAACCTCTCCCGTCCATGTCCAGCAACGCGATAGTGTCTTGGGTTGGCGGAAACCAACACCTGGGAGGGTAAATGAGCGCCTATCAAACCGTGGTCGTAGGGACTGACGGCTCGGATTCGTCGATGCGCGCGGTAGACAGGGCAGCCAGGATCGCGGGAGCGGACGCCAAATTGATCATCGCTTCGGCGTACCTGCCGCAGCACGAGGACGCCCGCGCCGTCGACGCCCTTAAGGACGAGAGCTACAAGGTCACCGGCACCGGCCCGATCTACGAGATACTGCACGACGCGAAGGAGCGGGCGCACAACGCGGGCGCCAAGAAGGTCGAGGAGCGCGCCATCGAAGGTGCCCCGGTGGACGCGCTGGTTCAGCTCGCCGAATCGGAGAAGGCGGATTTGCTGGTGGTCGGCAACGTCGGCCTGAGCACCATCGCGGGTCGGCTGCTGGGCTCGGTGCCGGCCAACGTTTCCCGCAAGGCCAAGGTCGACGTGCTGATCGTGCACACCACCTAGAACCGAGGCGTCAACAGCCTCCTTCGCACCACTCCTCGAGGTGCGGACGTTCGGTGCCCAGCACCGTGTCGTCGCCGTGGCCGGGGTAGATCACGGTGAAGTCGGTTGTTCCAGATCGTTCAGCTCCCCTCGGCAAGTCGCTTCAGCCTGCGTAAATCCTCCACGTGGAGCGGCCGGATCGACTTCGTCAGGTATCTGTGCGCCAGGGGACGCAAGATCTTCGGCACCGGAGGTTCAACCTCGAAGTCGAGGTAGGCGCGGCTCCCGTCACCGTCCGGCTCCACCCGGAAATCCACTGACGGCTCGACCCACCGGCCACCTGGGCCGCGGTTTCGCATCTTGTTGCGGACAACGTTCTGCTCGACCGCCGTGATGCGCTGTCGTCCCATGTGTTTCCCAGCTGGATCGGAAAAGACGATTTCCGAGCCCACCGACCGCCCGTCACCCGAAACCGAGCACTGGTAGCCCGTGGCATCCGGCCACGCCGACCACTGGACCACCTGATGCTGGTCGAGCATGGCGTCGAAGACCACTTCGGGACTTGTGGCGATGTGGATGCTCTCGCTCCAGCGCAATGGCATACCTCTCTCGATACCCTCAGCGACCGCCGGCTGCGTCGCCTCGCCGCTACCAGCCGCGTTCGCGCCACTCCTCGAGGTGCGGCCGTTCGGTGCCCAGCACCGTGTCGTCGCCGTGGCCGGGGTAGATCACGGTGGAGTCGTCGTAGACGTCGAACACCCGAGTGGTGACATCGTCGAGCAGCTGCTCGAAATCGCCCGGTTGCCAGGTTTTTCCGACCCCGCCCGGGAACAGGCAGTCGCCGGTGAACAAATGCGTGACCCCGCCGGTCGCCTTTCCGTCCAAAGCCAGCGCGACTGAGCCGGGAGTGTGTCCGCGCAGGTGGATCACGTCGAACGACAGCTCGCCTATCTGCACCTTGTCACCGTTCGCCAGCAAACGGTCCGGCCGCAGCGGAAGCGGCTCGGCGTCGATCTCGTGGGCGGCCGTGGGCGCTCCGGTGGCGGCAGCGACGGCTTCCAGGGCCTGCCAGTGGTCGAAATGCTGGTGGCTGGTCAGGATCAGCGACAGCTTCGGCGCGTACCGTCGAACCAGGTCGATCAGGACGTCGGCGTCGTTCGCGGCGTCGATCAGCAGCGTTTCTCCGGTCGCGGAACACGTGATCAGGTAGGCGTTGTTGTCCATCGGCCCCACCGAGGCCTTCACGATCGTCGCTCCGGGCAGCGTGCGTCGGGCCGCCGTGCCGGGTTCGACGTGTCCGGTGTAGTTGTCACTGAGCTCAGGGGCAGCGGTCATACCCCTGCACGCTACTGGGTGACGGGCGGCTTGGCCGCGTTCTTGTCAGAGGGGCGACCTAGCATGGAATGCGGCCCGCGCTATGACTGTTCATGGCCAGGCCAGTACGCGATTATTTGAAAGGGGCAGCGTGGCTGACCGCCTCATCGTCAAGGGTGCACGCGAGCACAACCTGCGCAGCGTCGACCTTGATCTACCCCGGGATGCCCTGATCGTCTTCACCGGGCTCTCGGGATCGGGTAAGTCCTCGCTGGCGTTCGACACGATCTTCGCCGAGGGGCAGCGCCGCTATGTGGAGTCCTTGTCGGCCTACGCCCGCCAGTTCCTGGGCCAGATGGACAAGCCGGACGTCGACTTCATCGAAGGGCTGTCGCCGGCGGTGTCGATCGACCAGAAGTCGACGAACCGCAATCCGCGCTCGACGGTCGGCACCATCACGGAGGTGTACGACTACCTGCGTTTGCTGTATGCGCGTGCGGGCACCCCGCACTGCCCGAGCTGCGGTGAACGCATCGCGAGGCAGACGCCTCAGCAAATCGTCGACCAGGTGCTGGCCATGGAGGAGGGCATCCGGTTTCTGGTCCTCGCCCCGGTGGTGCGAACCCGCAAAGGCGAGTTCGCCGACCTGTTCGACAAGCTGAACGCCCAGGGTTACAGCCGGGTGCGGGTCGACGGTGTGGTGCATCCGCTGGCCGAGCCGCCCAAGCTGAAGAAACAGGAGAAGCACGATATCGAGGTGGTGGTAGACCGCCTCACCGTCAAAGCCGGTGCCAAACAGCGGCTCACCGACTCGGTCGAGACCGCGCTGAACCTGGCCGACGGCATCGTGGTCCTCGAGTTTCCCGATGACCGGGATGAACACGATCACCCGCGTGAGCAGCGCTTCTCCGAGAAGCTCGCCTGCCCCAACGGGCACGCACTGGCCGTCGACGATCTGGAGCCGCGGTCGTTCTCGTTCAACTCGCCGTACGGCGCCTGCCCGGAGTGCGTCGGACTGGGCATTCGCAAGGAAGTCGATCCCGACCTGGTGGTGCCCGACCCGGAACTCACGCTGGCCGAGGGCGCGGTGGCCCCGTGGTCGACGGGGCACACCGCCGAGTACTTCACCCGGATGATGGCCGGTCTGGGCGACGCGCTCGGGTTCGACGTCGACACCCCGTGGCGCAAGCTGCCCGCCAAAGCCCGCAGGGCGATTTTGGAAGGTGCCGACGAGCAGGTGCATGTGCGCTACCGCAACCGGTACGGGCGCACCCGCTCGTACTACGCGGAATTCGAAGGTGTCCTGGCGTTCCTGCAGCGCAAGATGGCCCAGACCGAGTCCGAGCAGATGAAGGAACGCTACGAGGGCTTCATGCGCGACATCCCGTGCCCGGTCTGTGACGGCACGCGGCTCAAGCCGGAAATCCTGGCGGTCATGCTGACCGCGGGGGAGTACGGTGCCAAGTCCATCGCTGAAGTCTGCGAGCTGTCGATAGCCGACTGCTCGGACTTTCTGAATGCGCTCACCCTGGGCACCCGCGAGGCGGCGATCGCCGGGCAGGTGCTCAAGGAAATCCAGTCGCGGCTGGGATTTCTCCTCGACGTGGGCCTGGAGTACCTGTCGCTGTCGCGGGCGGCGGCCACGCTGTCCGGCGGCGAGGCCCAGCGAATCCGGCTCGCCACCCAGATCGGCTCCGGGTTGGTCGGCGTCCTCTACGTGCTCGACGAGCCGTCCATCGGGCTGCATCAGCGCGACAACCGCCGCCTCATCGAAACCCTCACTCGGCTAAGGGATCTGGGCAATACGCTGATCGTCGTCGAACACGACGAGGACACCATCGAGCACGCTGACTGGATCGTCGACATCGGCCCGAGGGCCGGTGAGCACGGCGGGCACATCGTGCACAGCGGCCCGTACAGCGAGTTGCTGCGCAACAAGGACTCGATCACCGGCGCCTACCTGTCCGGCCGCGAAACCATCGACGTTCCCGCGATACGCCGGCCAGTGGACAAGCGGCGTCAGCTCACCGTCGTCGGCGCCCGCGAACACAACCTGCGCGGCATCGACGTCTCGTTCCCGCTCGGAGTGCTGACGTCGGTCACCGGCGTATCGGGATCCGGCAAGTCCACCTTGGTCAACGACATTCTGGCTGCGGTGCTCGCCAACCGGCTCAACGGCGCGCGGCAGGTGCCGGGCCGGCACACCAGGGTCACCGGCCTGGACCACCTCGACAAGCTGGTGCGGGTCGACCAGTCACCGATCGGGCGGACGCCGCGGTCCAACCCGGCTACCTACACCGGTGTGTTCGACAAGATCCGCACGCTGTTCGCCGCCACCACCGAGGCGAAGGTCCGTGGTTACCAGCCCGGCCGGTTCTCGTTCAACGTCAAGGGCGGCCGCTGCGAGGCGTGCACCGGCGACGGCACCATCAAGATCGAGATGAACTTCCTGCCAGACGTGTATGTGCCGTGTGAGGTGTGCCAGGGTGCCCGCTACAACCGGGAGACCCTGGAGGTGCACTACAAGGGCAAGACCATCGCCGAGGTGCTGGACATGTCCATTGAGGAGGCCGCGGAGTTCTTCGAGCCGATCAGCGGCATCCACCGTTATCTGCGCACCCTGGTCGACGTCGGACTGGGTTATGTACGGCTCGGCCAACCCGCCCCGACGCTGTCCGGCGGGGAGGCGCAGCGGGTGAAGCTGGCCTCCGAGTTGCAGAAGCGTTCGACCGGCCGCACCATCTACGTCCTGGACGAGCCGACCACCGGCTTGCATTTCGACGACATCCGCAAGTTGCTGAAGGTCATCAGCGGACTGGTCGACAAGGGCAACACGGTGATCGTGATCGAACACAACCTGGACGTGATCAAGACCTCGGACTGGATCGTCGACATGGGACCCGAAGGTGGTGCCGGCGGTGGAACCGTGGTGGCGCAGGGCACTCCGGAAGAGGTGGCCGCGGTGCCGGAAAGCTACACCGGGAAGTTTCTTGCCGAAGTGGTGGCACCGCCCACGGCCAGGCGGGCCGGCGCCAAGCGGCGCAAAGTCAGCGCCTGAACCCCGGCAGGTTCGCCCGCTCGGCCGCCTCTTGCGTCTGAGCGCCTTCCTCACGGGCGAGCGCGATCGTGGCCACCAGCATCGCGGCGATCGCCGCCGGCAGCGCGACGGCTCCGACGCCGTGCGCCGTCAGATGCTCGCCCAGGACGACGGTGCCCAGCAGGACCGCGACGACGGGTTCGCCGACCAGCATGATCGGTACGGACGCCTGTAGTGCACCGGCATGAAACGCCCACTGCTGCAGGACGGTCGCCGTGACCGCCAGCGCCACCAGCACGTAAGGCGCGGGGACGCTGAGCAGCCCATGCCAGCCCCCGACCGCGTAGCGGTGCGTGCAGGTCTTGGTCAGCACGGCGATCGTGCCGAGCAGAAGCGCCACCGCAATCCCCAGCCACGTGGCGCGCACCCGGCCGCTGGTGCGCCGGGCGGCCAGCACGGCGATCACCACCGGTACCGCGGCGCCGAGCGCCAGCGTCCAGGCCGGCGTCGGCGGCCGATAATGTCCTTCCCGGGGCTGCCCTACCAGCACAAACACCGTGAGTGCGGCGGTCAGCAGGCTCGCCCAGGCCCACTCCGAGCCGGGTACCCGATTCCCGGACCGGGCCGCGCTCAGCGGCAGCACAAACAGCAGCGAGGAGACCAGCATCGGCTGTACCAACAACAGGGATCCGTGCGCCAGAGCCATGGCCTGGAACGCGTAGGCCGAGACGGCCGCGGCCGTGCCGGCCCACCACAGCCGGTCACGAAGCACGGTGATCGCGGCCGATGGTCCGCTCTCCACGGCGGGACTTTGCAGCGCGGCCTGCCGCACCACGATGCCTACGGCCGCGACGAACGACGCCAGCAACGCCGAGCCGATCGCTACCCCATGCGACGTCAGCCAATCCATAGCGCAGGCATACCCCATGCGTCGTCCTTCGATGTCACCGGTGCAGGCCCGACTTCGACAGCGGTGACGGGAAGCGCGCGCTGATCCGGACACCGTCCAGCCACTCGGTGAGTTGGTCGGCGCGCCGTTGCAGGGTACGCCGCGCGTCGGCACCGGGGTCCTCCAACAGTTGCAGGTGTACGCGGGCGCCGTCATCCTGGCACCAGCCGCCCACCACCCTGCCGCTCCACCATGCCGTGGGCCCGGCGTTGCCGTTGCCGTCGAAGACGTCACCGCGATGCCCGCCCAGATACCAGTCCCGGTCCGACCAACCCATCGTCGTGCAGTCCAGACCCGGCAGCAGTGCGCCCCACGGCGCGATGTCGGGCTCAACGCCCAGGTCGCTGGCCAAGGCATAGCCTGGTCCGCCGTGCAGATCCACCTCCACCGCACCGATGGTGGCCAGCGCGGCCCGTACCGCTGTCAGGGTGGTGCCGAACCACCACTTGATGTCGTTGACGGTCGCGGGCCCGAACGTCTGCAACCAGCGGCGGATCAACTCGGCCCGCGCCGCTGCCTCGGGTACCGGATCGTCGATGTGTGTCAGCCATTCCGCGCTGGTGCTCCACCGCGGGCGTGACGCGGTCCAACCTCCATCGTTGGGGCCGCGCACGATGTCACCGCGCGCCGACATCACCGTCAGCACTCGCGGGGCCACCGGAACTGATCCACCCCAACGCTTTCCGGGCGCCGGATCGTAGCTGCCGGCCAGTTCCGGCAGCGCGGCCCGCAGTTCGGTGCTGGTGGCCGGGCCGTGCTCGCTCAGATGGCGCACCACCGCCGCACACGCCTGGTCCAGCCAGCTCTCGCCGTCCGTCGTCAACCCGGCCTTGTGCAGGTCGGCGACCAGCCGGCGCCGCTCGTTGTCGGCGACCTGACCGCCGGCTGCCGACCGGACCAGCGCGACGTCCTCGGAGTTCACCAACCATAAGGTCCGGCGCATCGCCAGTTGCTTGACCGCAGAACGCTTTTCGTATAGCACCCGGTCCAGGGCGGCGGTGGAGAACCCGCGGCAGCGGGCCCACAACGACAGGTAAGGCGTGGCCGGATCGGTTGCGTGCAATCCCACCAGCCCGCCGGTGACGCGCGACACCGAACCGGCGCCGACCAGGAAGTGTCTGCGCGCCAACCGGTTCTGGCGCTCAGCGATGCTGAACCTGCGCACGGCTCAGCCGGCTGCACAGGTCATGTGGACGCCCGCAGGGCCCTGGCACGCTTCGCCCATTCCACCGCGGCCCAGCAGCGGGCGCAGTCGGTAGGGTCCGAACTGCATCCCGGCCCGCGAGTTCGGCATGGCGTCAGTCATCGGTGTGCATGGACTCCCGGATCTGAGCCAACCGCTCCGCGGCCGCGCGCTGACGCTCCTCGTACTGCTCCTCGGCGGACCGACCAGTGTCGGCCGCGAGTTCCTCGGCACCTTGAGCTGTCCCGAAGCGCGACTCGATCTTCTCGCGCACCGAGTCGAACGTCGGCACGCCCGAACTGTCGTATCCGGGATCGGGAGTGGTCGGTGGCTCGGGCATGTCCGACACGTTACTGGTGCGGGGCCGGACAGCCTTCCTGCCGCGCGAGATAGCGCACCATCTGCTGCCAGTAGACCATTGTCAGGGCCATTTGCACGGCCACGGCGACGACCGCTGGGCCCAGCCGGCGACGTCGAGCGGCCACCAACGCGACTGCCGCGGCTACCGACGTCGCCGCGCTGACAGCCATGGCGGCATCCCGGGGCCGGCGGGTGATCCACAGCTCCTCGCCCAACATGGCCCGCGTCGCCCAGGCGCGGTGGTGTTCGGGCTTGCCGAAGACGAACGGGTTCAGCGCCAGCCACACCGCCAGCAGCACGGCGTGACCTGGCCGTCGTGTCCAGACCGGCACCAGGACCAGCGGCGTGCCGGCCCACCGGGTCCACGCGCTCCACGGGTGGCAGTGCCGCGCGAAAATCGCGCGGCGGACACGGGCTACCGAAACCATCAGCTCGCGTCCCGCGTGCGCGTGGGGTGGGACTGCGGGCGTCGGGGAAGTCGCGGTCTCCGGCGGCGCAAGCCCGGGGCGGTCGTCATGTTCTTGTCGGGATCAGCTCGGTCAATGCGGTTTGGCCAGCGGGAACGGCAGCGTCTCGCGAATGCTGCGGCCGGTGATGAGCATCACCACGCGGTCGACGCCCATTCCGAGGCCTCCGGTGGGGGGCATCGCGTACTCCATCGCCTGCAGGAAGTCTTCGTCGAGCTCCATCGCTTCCGGATCGCCGCCGGCGGCCAGCAGTGACTGCTCCTGCAGGCGCCGCCGTTGTTCCACCGGGTCGGTGAGCTCGCTGTAGGCGGTGCCCAGCTCGACGCCCCAGGCCACCAGGTCCCAGCGCTCGGCGACCCCGCGTTTGCTGCGGTGGGGCCGGGTCAGGGGGGACACCGAGGTGGGGAAGTCGATGTAGAACGTCGGATGCTGGGTGCGGTCCTCGACCAGATGCTCATAGAGTTCCAGCACCACAGCGCCGGCGTCCCAGTACGCGCGGTAGGGAATGTGGGCGGCATCGGCGAGTCTGCGCAGGGCGGTCAAGTCGGTGTCGGCGTCGATGTGCTCGCCGAGCGCCTCGGACACCGCGTCGTGGACCGTTTTCACCGGCCAGACGCCCGAGATGTCGACCGGCTCCAGACGGTCGCCGGTCGAATCAGTCGGGCCGACGGGCCGCAGCGCGGTCTGCGCACCGTTGGCGGCTTCGGCGGCGTTCTGGATGAGTTCGCGGCAGCCGTCGATCCACACCCGGTAGTCGGCGTGCGCCTGGTAGGCCTCGAGCAGAGTGAACTCGGGATTGTGGCTGAAGTCGACACCCTCGTTACGGAAAGCCCGGCCGAGTTCGAAGACCCGCTCGACACCGCCGACGCACAGTCGCTTGAGATACAGCTCTGGTGCGATGCGCAAGAACAGGTCCATCGTGTAAGCGTTGATGTGGGTGACGAACGGGCGGGCGGTGGCGCCGCCGTGCACCTGCTGCAGGATCGGTGTTTCGACCTCGATGAACCCCTTGGCGAACAGGGTTTCGCGGATCGAGCGCAACGCGCTGCTGCGCGCCGTGATCAGGTCGCGCGAGTCCGTGTTGACGGCGAGGTCGACGTAGCGCGTGCGCACCCGGGCTTCGGGGTCGGTGAGGCCCTTCCATTTGTTCGGCAGCGGGTGCAGGCATTTGCCGATCAGCCGCCAGTTGGTGACGATCAGCGATCGGGTGCCCTTGTCGCTGAAGCCCATGTGACCGGTCGCCTCCACCAGGTCACCGAGATCGATCGCCGCGTTGAAGTCGGTCGTCTTGCCCTGCTTCAACCGTGAATTGTCTAGCAGCAGCTGCATTTCGCCCGACCAGTCGCGCAGGTGGGCGAACAACACGCCACCGTAATTGCGCACCCGCAGGATGCGTCCGGCGACCGAGACGGCGGTGCCGTCTTGAATGTCGGCCGCCATCGCTTGCGCGACGGTGTGGCTGGGCGGCTCGCCCACCGGATAGGCGTCGATGCCGTTGTCGCGCAGCTTCTTCAGCTTGGCCAGCCGGACCCGGACCTGCTCGGGCGAACGGCGCCCATCGTCGAATTCCGGGTCCGCCAGGTCCTCCGCCTGCAGGCTGCTCACGTCGGGCGCGGTGCCGTCGGGGTGCAACAACCCGGAATCCACCAGCCGTTGCGGTACCGCCGTGTGGTGGCCGGTGTGGGACTTGTCGCGCCGGCTGAAGGGCAGCACCAGGAAGCCCTCGGCGATCACCGAGGCGACGCCCACCCGCGGCATCATCCGCGCATCGTCGTAACAGGCGTAGCGGGGCACCCACTCGGGCTGGTACTTGGCGTTGGAGCGGTAGAGCGTCTCGAGCTGCCACCAGCGCGAGAAGAACACCAGCAGCCCGCGCCACAACCGCGCGACGGGTCCGGCCCCGAGTTGCTCGCCCTGCTCGAATGCCGAACGGAATACCGCGAAGTTCAACGAGATTCGGCTGATGCCCAGATTCTCGGCGTGCAGCGTGAGCTCGCTGACCATCAATTCGATGGTGCCGTTGGGGGATTGCCGCGATCGGCGCATCAAGTCCAGCGACACGCCGGTGGTGCCCCACGGCACCAGCGACAGCATTGCCACCACCTCGCCGGCCGGATCGACCGCCTCCACCAGCAAGCAGTCGCCGTCGGCCGGGTCGCCGAGCCGGCCCAGTGCCATGGAGAAGCCGCGTTCGGAGTCGGTGTCGCGCCAGTTGTCCGCGCGCGCCACCGTCTGCTCCATCTCGGCCCGCGAAATATCGCGGTGGCGCCGGATGCGCACCGTCAGCCCGGCACGCCGGGCCCGCGTCACCGCCTGTCGTACGCCGCGCATCTCCGGGCCGGACAACTTGTACTCGGCCGGCCGCAGAATCGCCTCGTCACCCAGCACCAGCGCGTTGAGGCCGGCTTCTCGGTAGACCTGTGCGCCCTGGGAACTGGCTCCCATGACGCCCGGTGCCCAGCCATAGGTCTGGCACAGCTGCAACCAGGCCTCGACGGCCTGCGGCCATGCCCTGGGATCACCGACCGGGTCGCCGCTGGCCAGGCAGACGCCGATTTCGACGCGGTAGGTGAGTGCTGCGCGGCCGCTGGGGGCGAAGATCACCGACTTGTCGCGGCGGGTGGCGAAATACGCCAGCGAGTCGTTCTTGCCCCACAGTTCGACCAGGCCCCGGATCGCGGACTCGTCCTCGCCGGTCAGCGCGTTTTCGGCACGCTGCGACAGGAACAGCACGATCGTCGCGGCGATCAGCGCGAACGCGCCGAACAGCCCGAAGATGGCGTTGAGGAAGACGTGCGGTCGGCCAGTGAACAGGTCGGGATCGGCGAAGCCGAACCCGACCACCCGGTTGGCCACGTACGGCAGCCGCTCCGGCGCCGTGAGCGTCCCGGGGAACATCTCCACCAAAGCCCACGAGGCCAGGATTCCAATGGCCCCGCCCACCACCAGCACAGCGGCGGCTCGGAAAAGTGCCCCGCGGCGGACCTTGGCCCAGAACTCCCGGTAGCCCAGCACCAGCAGGACGATCGTCACGATGTGGAATGCGAAGCCGAGGTTCTCGCCGAACGCTTCGGCCGGCGTGTTGCCGCCCGCGGCGATATCGGCGGCATTGATCACGGCGTGCACCACCATGTTGCCCAGCAGCACCAGCCAGGCAACGCGCTTGCGTGCGGTCAGTGCCGCGGCCAGCAGGGCGAGCACGAATGACCACGCGAAGCTGGTGTCGGGGAAGTTGAACAGGTAGCTGTTGATGAACACCCGCGGACCGTGGATCAGCCAGCGGATCAGTGGGGACACACTGGCCAGCAGCGACACGGTGGCGATCACGCCGACAGTCCAACCGGCTGCGGCGGGCAGCCAGTGATACCGGGAAGTCGGCCTGCGAGTCGGGCGCGGCTTGGTGAGTGTCACAGACCGCGAGGATATTCGCTTGAGCCGGGAAATTCCCGGCTTAGTCAGGCTTACCCGTGGACTTGCGCGCATAGGCTCGTCAGACGGACCTTCGGCGGCCCGATATATGGACGCCGGGCGCCCCGCTCGGCGGATTGCCGGCGGCACGCGTCTTGCCTGCTAAACTGATCGCTGCGACCATCCCGGCCTCAGGCCAGGGACAGTGAAGAGGAGTCCCACTCCCACCGGTTGCCACGAGATTTTCTCAAGGCAATTCGGTCCGGTCACAGGCATCATAAAATGCCTGTTCTGTGCCTTGCGCAGGCGGTTTGACCAGGTCAAGCCGTGATCGGTCGGCAATGGGCCCTGCTTGTGCAGGGCTTTTCTGCTGATGGTTGGGTGTGCCTCCGCTGCTGTTTCCGGCCGGGTCCAGGTTTGGGCCGCGCGGAATATAAGCCAACGAGGGAGGCCCCATCAGCACTGAGACCCGCGTCAACGAGCGCATTCGCGTGCCTGAAGTTCGATTGATCGGCCCTGGGGGGGAGCAGGTAGGCATCGTGCGTATCGAAGACGCACTCCGCGTTGCCGCGGACGCCGATCTCGACCTTGTCGAAGTTGCTCCCAACGCCAGACCGCCGGTCTGCAAGATCATGGACTACGGCAAGTACAAGTACGAGGCGGCGCAGAAGGCGCGCGAATCGCGCAGGAATCAGCAGCAGACCGTCGTCAAGGAACAGAAGCTGCGGCCCAAGATCGACGACCACGACTACGAGACCAAGAAGGGCCACGTGGTTCGCTTCCTCGAAGCGGGGTCGAAGGTCAAGGTCACGATCATGTTCCGCGGCCGCGAGCAGTCACGGCCGGAGCTGGGTTACCGGTTGCTGCAACGGCTGGGCGCCGACGTGGCCGAATACGGCTTCGTCGAAACCTCGGCCAAGCAGGACGGCCGCAACATGACGATGGTGCTGGCACCGCACCGCGGCGCGAAGACTCGTGCCAGGGCACAGCATCCGGGCAGTGCGGCGGGGCCGGCCGACGCTGCCGACGACGACGTCAAACCGTCCTAGCACCAAACTGCGGCACGACAACAGCTCACCAGAAGCTCACCAGAACCAGAAACTGAGGAAACATGCCCAAGGCCAAGACCCATAGCGGGGCTTCCAAGCGGTTCCGGCGTACCGGTACCGGCAAGATCGTCCGGCAGAAAGCCAACCGCCGGCACCTGCTCGAGCACAAGGCGACCAAGCGCACCCGCCGGCTGGACGGCCGCACCGTGGTGTCGGCTAACGACACCAAGCGCGTCAACTCGATGCTCAACGGCTAGCCCTTCGCCGCAACGTATCCCTCACGAAACCCCCCGGCAGCCGCGGGCTTTCGGCAGCCCCCGACCGATTTTGAACGAGAGTAGGAACACCCATGGCACGCGTGAAGCGGGCGGTCAACGCCCACAAGAAGCGGCGCAGCGTCCTGAAAGCTTCGAAAGGCTATCGCGGACAGCGATCCCGCCTCTATCGCAAGGCCAAAGAGCAGCAACTGCATTCGCTCAACTACGCCTACCGTGACCGTCGCGCCCGCAAGGGGGAGTTCCGCAAGTTGTGGATCTCGCGGATCAACGCCGCCGCGCGTGCCAACGACATCACCTACAACCGGCTGATCCAGGGCCTCAAGGCCGCCGGTGTGGAGGTCGACCGCAAGAACCTCGCGGATATCGCGATCACCGATCCGGCAGCCTTCACCGCGCTGGTCGAGGTCGCTCGTGCGGCGCTGCCCCAGGACGTCAACGCACCGTCCGGAGAGGCTGCCTGACGCCGAGCCCTTCGGTGCTGACCGAACGCTCGGCCCGGGTGGCCGCGGCGGTCAAGCTGCATCGGCACGTCGGCCGGCGCCGCACAGGGCTGTTTCTCGCCGAAGGCCCGAACCTGGTCGCGGCTGCCCTGCAGCGCGGTCTGGTTGTGGACCTGTTCGTCACCGAGGAGGCCGCGCGCCGTCATGACCGTTTGCTCTCCGGACCGCAGGTGCCGGTTCACCTGGTGACCGAGCGGGCCGCAAAAGCGTTGTCCGACACCGTAACTCCGACGGGTCTGGTCGCGGTGTGCGAGATCCCGGCGACGAGCCTGGACGACGTGCTGGCCGGGTCACCCAGGCTGATCGCCGTTGCGGCGGACATCGGCGAACCCGGCAACGCCGGCACGCTCGTGCGCATCGCCGACGCGATGGGTGCGGCGGCGGTGGTCTTGGCCGGGCACAGCGTCGACCCGTACAACGGCAAATGCCTGCGTGCCTCCACCGGTAGCATCTTCGCCATTCCCGTCGTGGTCGCCCCAGACGCCGGGGCCGTGCTGACCCTGCTGGGCGCCGCCGGCCTTCAGGTGCTGGCGACCGCGGTAGACGGTGAGACGTGTCTCGATGATGCCGACCAGATGCTCGCCCGGCCGACGGCGTGGCTTTTCGGGCCCGAGTCGCACGGACTGCCCGCCGACCTCGCCGCGCGGGCCGACCGACGGGTGCGTATCCCGATGGCGGGCGGCGCGGAGAGCCTGAACGTTGCCGCGGCGGCAGCCATTTGCCTGTACCAGAGTGCGCGGGCCTTGCGCTAAGCCCCGGTACCGCCGCCTAGCAAATCTTTCGTCCGGCCCCGACCGTCATCGAGAAATATGAATTCGGTTAGCGCAGAATTTGCCTGCCGCCTGTTAGTATTCATCTCACGTCGAATAGTCGGCGGGTGTCACAAGCACTCTCGGGGCAGGTGCAGCTATGTCGCAATTGAGCGTGGTGCCGGAGATTCTGAGCTCGGCCAGCGGATGTCTTGAATCCATAGGTAGCGGATTACGCACCGCCAACGCGGCGGCAGCCGCCCAAACGACCGCCATTGCAGCCCCGGCACTCGATGAGATTTCGGCGGCCATCACAACGCTTCTTGGTAAGCGCGGCCAGCAATTCCAAGCGCTGAGCGCGCAGTCTGCGGCTTATCACGACAACTTCGTCAACTTGCTGAACGGCGGCGCCGCGCATTACCTGAGAACCGAATTGGCCAATGTACAGCAAACGATGGAGAGTCTCGGACCGGTCGGCGCTGCCGCGGTCGCCCCAACAGACGTCTTCACCAGTCTCACCACGGTCACCCAGAGCTCCCACTATGGCCCCTTGCAGCTCTCGTCGAGCATCGGCCTGTCGGGGCTGTACCAATCCGCGACCCTGAACGGGCCGTTCGGTCCGGTGGCATCGTTGTCGCTGAGTGGCACCCCTATCCTTCCCACCAGCATGACGGGAGCATTGGGGCTGGTGGCCAACGCAACCGGAACACTGAACACCGCGTTCGGTCCCGTGACGTGGATGTCGGCGAACGGAATCGTGTCGATGTCAGCGACCGGGGGGTTCTCCGGGTCCTTGAGTGGCCTGACGCCGTTGGGTCCCGCAGCGATCACGCTGAACGGAACCGTGCCCACGGTCACCGGGGGCTCGATCACCGCGCTCGGCTGGCAGTTCTGGTTTCAGGGCACCCAGTTCGGCGTCGTCCCGCTGTTCCTGCAGCCGCTCGGCCTGGCTTAGCGTCTCAAGCAGCGCGGCTGCGTCCCCGCGAAGGGCGCAGGCCCGCGATGGACAGCGTGCCGTGCACCAGCGCACCCGCCCGCTCCATGATCACCCGGGCCGGGTCCAGGGGCGAGCGCGGCCGCGGCGGAAAGTAGTGCATCGGCAGCCCGCGGCGGTCCCGCGGTGGTGCCATGAAGACGGGGGCCTCGACCAGCGGCGCGTCGTCGCGAATGCGTCCCTCCGCGCGCCGGTAGGCCGCCAATGCGCGCGGGTGCAGCCGGATTTCGTCGGGCACCGCCAGAAACGCCAACTCGACCAGCTTGCCGAAAAGCCGCAACAGGATCTCGTCGCCGGGAGTCCAGCGCATGCCGGCTTTCTCCCGGACCGCCGGCTCGAACAGTCCCGCGGCGATCCAGCGCTGGCCGGCCACCAGCGGCTTGAACAGCTGATCCCAGATCGGCGTGGGCATCAGCACGAACTTCGGCTTGGGGATCCGAATCTGGAAGATGTCCAGCACCGCCTGGTTGATCTCCAGCTCTTCGCGGCCGACCCGCTCCCAGTACTCCTGGAATTCCTCCCACGACTTGGGCACCGGCCGCATACTCATGCCGTACATCCGGTACCACTGCACGTGCTCGTCGAACAACTGGCGCTTCTCGGCCTCGGTCAGACCGCCGCAGAAGTATTCCGCGACCTTGACGACGAGCATGAAAAACGTCGCGTGCGCCCAGTAGAACGTCTCGGGGTTCAGCGCGTGATAACGACGACCCGCGCTGTCGGTTCCTTTGATGGTGCGGTGGTAGCCCTTGATCTGCTGGCCGGTCTGGGCCGCTCGGTCGCCGTCGTAGACCACGCCCATGATCGGGTACACCGACCTGGCCACCCGCTGTAGGGGCTCACGCAGCAGGATCGAGTGCTCCTCGACCCCCGCGCCCAGCTCCGGGTACATGTTCTGGATGGCACCGATCCAGACGCCCATCATTCCGGTGCGCAGGTCCCCGAAGTATCTCCAGGTGAGCGAGTCCGGCCCGAGGGGGTCGGCCGCTGTAGTCGAACTAACAGTCATCACGGCCTCCAAAGCGCCTCATTTGGGCCCACGATAAACGGTGACAACATACGTTGTCTAGAAAATCATCGGATGCGTCGCGGCTGTGTTACGAGCTCTCCACAGCACCGCTGCACACGCGTGATCAGGCTCTTTGCCTCGGCGTGTGACGCAAGTGGCGTGTGCCTCGTTGCCTGGTTCAGTCCGGACCGCCTACCCTTGCCGAGTGGAGGTCGGGCCTGGCGAAGCGGAGTCCGGCGTGCCCGATGAGACCGCGACAGCCGTGGCAGAAGACGATGCCGTGCGCCGGCGTTCGCCGGCGAAATGGTTCAGCAGCACCAATCGCAGTCCGGGCGTGGTTGCCTTCGTCAAGCGAGCCCGACGGTTGCTGCCGGGCGATCCCGAGTTCGGCGACCCACTGTCGACCGCCGGGGAGGGCGGTCCGCGCGCCGCCGCCCGTGCCGCCGACCGGCTACTGGGGACCGCGACGCGGCATCGCGCGAGCTCAGTCTGGGTGTCTTGCAGGTGTGGCAGGCGATGACCGAGGCGGTGTCCAGAAAGCCGGCAAACCCGGAAGTGACGCTGGTGTTCACCGACCTGGTGGGTTTCTCCGCGTGGTCGCTGCAAGCCGGCGACGATGCCGCTCTCACGCTGCTGCGTCAGGTCGCCCGGGCCGTCGAGTCACCGCTGTTGGACGCCGGCGGGCACATCGTCAAGCGGATGGGTGATGGCATCATGGCCGTCTTCCGTCGTCCCGGGGTTGCCCTCAAGGCGGTCCTGGCCGCTCAGGAGGCGATCAAATCCGTTGAGGTGCAAGGATATCGGCCTCGAATGAGGGTGGGGATCCACACCGGAAGGCCACAGCGGCTGGGCGCGGACTGGCTGGGCGTCGATGTGAACATCGCCGCCCGGGTGATGGAGCGCGCCACCAAGGGCGGCGTGATGATCTCGAGTCCGACCCTGGACCTGATTCCGCAGAGCGAGTTGGACGCCATGGGCGTCACCGCCAAGCGGGCGCGTCGCCCGATGTTCGCCAGCAAACTGACCGGTATTCCGCCGGACCTGGCGATATATCGTCTGAAGACGCACAGAGAGCTGTCAACCAGCGATAACACAAACGAGACAAACATCCAGGCATAGTGGAACGTGATGTTCTCTAACCTCGTCTCCCGGCTGTCGCGGGTCCGCTTCACGGTGGGCTACGTGGCGGCGTTGTTCGCGGTCAGCATCACGATGCTGATGCTGAGCCCCCAGGCTCACGACCGCGTGATCCGGCACGCCAGCACCAACCTGCACAACCTGTCACACGGACGCGTCGGCACGCTGATCGGCAGTGCCTTCGTCGTCGAGGCCGGGCCGCTGTGGTTCTGGCTGCCGTTCCTGACCTGCCTGCTGGTGCTGGCCGAGCTGCACCTGCGCACCATCCGGCTGCTCGTGGCGTTTTTCGTCGGCCACATCGGGGCCACGCTGGTAGTGGCGGCGGCACTGGCGGCGGCGGTGAAAATGGGCTGGATGCCGTGGTCCATCACCCGTGCCAGCGATGTCGGAATGAGCTACGGCGCGCTGGCGGCGCTGGGCGCGCTGACCGCCACGATTCCGCGGCGCCTGCGGTCGGCGTGGATCGGCTGGTGGATCTCGGTGAGCGTGGCCGCGGCGATCATCGGCGGCGAATTCACCAACGCGGGCCACGCCGTGGCCGTCGCTCTCGGTGTCCTGGTCTCGCTGCGCTTCCGCGCGCCGGTGCACTGGACGCCGGCGCGGTGTCTGATGCTGCTGGGGTCCGCAGGCTTCGGTTTCCTGATGCTGGCGCACAGCCTGTGGGGGATGGCCGCCGGCATCGTATGCGGTCTGTCCGGGGCCCTGGTGACCCATGTCGTCACCGCTCGGTTCACCCCCCGCGCCGCCGGCGATGCAGCGTGGGACGACGTGGCTTCCGACGCACGGCCCGCGACGGTTGGAACTTAACCGGTCAGCAAACTAGAACCCGGTTCTGGTTGGCCGGTTGTGTGCGTCGCTTGAACGACGCCCGGCCTCCTGGGGTGTTACTGAAACCGCTGCTCAAAGGCCTGAAAGGCCGCCTGTTCGTTGACCGCACGATTCGGGCGGCGCACGGTGATTGAAAATGTCCTACCCAAGTGGCAACGTATCCGGGGCGTACCGAACCGACCGGAGGAAGCCATGTCGTTTGTGATCGCCGATCCGGAGATGCTGTTCGCTGCGGCGACCGACCTGGCGGGCATCCGGGCGGCGGTGGTGGCCGCGAACGCAAACGCCGGTCTGTCGACACTCGCCCCGGCCGCCGCTGACGAGGTATCCACCGCAATCGCGGGGATGTTCGGAGCCTACGGCCAGGAGTACCGGGCGCTCAGTGCTCAAGTGGAGGCATATCACGCTCGGTTTGTACAGGCCATGGCCGCGGGTGCGGGTTCGTTTGCCAGCGCCGAGGCGGCCAACGCCTCGGCGTTGCAGGTCCTCGAGCAGCAGCTGCTCAGAGTCGTGAATGCGCCCACTCAACTGCTGTTCGGTCGCCCGCTGATCGGCGACGGGGCCGACGCGTCGGTGGCCGGCGGCCGCGGAGCTGACGGCGGGTTGCTGTTCGGAAATGGCGGCAGGGGAGCGGCGGGTGCCGGCGGGCAGGTCGGTGGTGCCGGCGGCGATGCCGGGTTGTTCGGCAATGGGGGTGACGGCGGCAACGGCGGTGCCGGGGCGGCGGGCGGTGCCGGCGGGCGGGCCGGACTGCTGTTCGGCCGGCCAGGCATCGCGGGGCAGTTCGGCGGCGTCACGCCGCCGCCCCCGATCGTCAACGGAGTGTTTTCGCCCTATGTCGACATGACACTCTGGCCGCAGTTCGATTTTCCGGGTGCCGCCCGCATCGGGAGCATCGAGGACGTCACGTTGGGCTTCATCACTGCCAACTCCGCCGGCCAGCCGGCGTGGGGAGGTTTCGACGCGTACACGATCGGCAACGGCGATACCGTCGCCGAGGGGAATCTGCTGTTTCAGATCAACAGACAGATGGACGCCATGCGCGCCGCAGGCATCGATGCCACCATCTCCTTCGGGGGCGCGGCGAATCAGGAGCTTGCCCTGACCGGCGGGACGGCTGCAGAGCTGGCGGCGAAGTACTCATCGGTGATGGACGCTTACGGAATTCGCAAGCTCGATTTCGACATCGAAGGTGCGGCCCTCGGCGACACGGCCTCGCTCACTCTTCGCTCGCAGGCCATCGCCTCGTTGCAGGCCGAGGGGATCGCTGCCGGCAAGCCGGTGGAGGTGTCGTTCACCCTCCCGGTGATGCCGACGGGCCTGACGCCCGAGGGACTGCGGGTCGTCCAGAACGCGGTCGACAACGGCGTTCAGATCTCGCGCGTGAACATCATGGCGATGGACTACTTCGATCCGACGCTGTCGTACGAGGGAAAGATGGGCGACTACGCGATTCAGGCGGCCACCGCCGTCCACGATCAACTGGTACCGCTGTATCCGTCCAAGAACGACGCCCAGATCTGGTCGATGGTCGGCGTCACGCCGATGATCGGCGTCAACGACAATCCGGCCGAAATCTTCACCCTGGCCGACGCGCAGAAGCTGACCGCCTTCGCCGAGCAGAAGGGTCTGGGCGGCCTGCACATGTGGTCGGCTAACCGCGACTTCCCGGGCCTGCCGGGGGTGCTGTCGAATACGAGCAGCGGGGTGGCGCAGGACCCTTGGGAGTTCTCCCAGACCTTCGAGGAGTTCGACACCTGATCTCAGGTCGTCGTGATCCGTGGCACAACGGGTTATGACTTATGATCGGCAGTTGCGTCATACCCCTGCCGCGACCCTCCCGCTGCCGATGCGGGCCGCGCTCGAGCCCATCGCGCGGGGTAGAGGCCGGGTAGCCCGACCAGCCTCAACAAGGAGAGTGCCGCCGCGTGGGTGATCAACCCGTCGACCTGTCGCAGGAAGCACTGGCCCGGGCGGTCGAGGCCGCCCAGCGCGCCATTGCGGCCGCCGACAGTCTGGATGCGCTTTCGCACACCAAGACCGAGTACCTGGGCGACCGCTCGCCGTTGGCCCTGGCACGTCAAGCGCTGGGCAGCCTGCCGAAGGACGAGCGCGCCGACGCGGGCAAGCGGGTCAACCTCGCCCGCAGCGCAGCGCAGCGCAGCTATGACGAGCGACTGAAGGAACTGCGCGCCGAGCGGGACGCGGCTGTGCTGGTGGCCGAACGCATCGACGTCACCCTGCCTTCGACCCGGCAACCGACCGGCGCGCGGCACCCCATCACGATGCTGGCCGAGCACATCGCCGACACGTTCATCGCGATGGGCTGGGAACTGGCCGAGGGGCCGGAGGTCGAGACCGAGCAGTTCAACTTCGACGCTCTCAATTTCCCGCCGGATCATCCGGCACGCAGCGAGCAGGACACCTTCTACATCGCACCGGAGGACTCGCGCCAATTGCTGCGCACCCACACGTCGCCGGTGCAGGTGCGCACCCTGCTCGAGCGCGAACTGCCCGTCTACATCATTTCGATCGGACGCACCTTCCGTACCGACGAACTCGACGCCACCCACACGCCCGTCTTTCACCAGGTCGAGGGACTGGCGGTGGATCGGGGGCTGACCATGGCCCACCTGCGTGGCACGCTCGACGCGTTCGCCCGCGCCGAGTTCGGGCCGTTGGCACGCACCCGGATGCGCCCGCATTTCTTCCCGTTCACCGAACCCTCCGCCGAGGTGGACGTCTGGTTCGAAGGCAAGAAGGGTGGTGCGGACTGGGTGGAGTGGGGTGGCTGCGGAATGGTGCACCCCAACGTCTTGCGGGCCGCCGGCATCGACCCGGAAGTGTATTCGGGCTTCGCCTTCGGAATGGGGCTGGAACGCACGCTGCAGTTCCGTAACGGCATACCTGACATGCGAGACATCGTTGAAGGCGACATACGGTTCTCACTGCCGTTCGGGGTCGGGGCCTGATGCGCGTTCCGTACAGCTGGCTGCGCGAGGTCGTCTCGTCCGGTGCCCCGGGATGGGATGTGGGACCCGGTGACCTCGAACAGGCGCTGGTGCGCATCGGCCACGAGGTGGAAGAAGTGGCCAGGCTCGGTCCGGTCGAGGGCCCGCTGGCGGTGGGCCGAGTGGCCGAGATCGAGGAACTGAGCGGGTTCAAGAAACCCATCCGGGCCTGCCTGGTCGACGTCGGCTCCGGGCAGATGCAGGAAATCGTTTGTGGCGCCACCAATTTCGTGGTCGGTGATCTGGTAGTCGTGGCATTGCCCGGAGCTGTCCTGCCCGGGAATTTCACCATCGCTGCACGCAAGACCTATGGCCGCAACTCCAACGGGATGATCTGCTCGGCCGCCGAACTCGGCCTGGGTACCGATCATTCCGGAATCCTGGTTTTGCCGCCGGGAACCGCAGAACCCGGTACCGACGGCGCCGTGGTGCTGGGCCTGGACGACGTGGTCTTCCATCTGGCGATCACGCCCGACCGCGGCTACGGCCTGTCGGTGCGCGGGTTGGCCCGGGAGATCGCGTGCGCCTACGACCTGGACTTCGTCGATCCCGCTGCCGTGCCGCCACTGCCGGCCCAGGGCGAGGCCTGGCCGCTGTCGGTCGACCCCGACACGGGGGTGCTGCGGTTCGCGTTGCGGTCGGTCACCGGGATCGATCCGGCGCTGGTGTCGCCGTGGTGGCTGCAGCGGCGGTTGCTGTTGTGCGGCATCCGCGCCACCTCGCCGGCGGTCGACGTCACCAACTACGTGATGCTCGAACTCGGCCACCCCATGCACGCCCACGACCGCAGCCGCATCACCGGTGGCTTTCAGGTGCGCTTCGCGCGGCCCGGTGAGACCGTCGTCACCCTCGATGACGTCGAACGCAAGCTGGAACCGGTCGACGTCCTGATCGTCGACGACGTCGCGACCGCGGCGATCGGCGGCGTGATGGGCGCAGACAGCACCGAAGTGCGCCCCGACTCCACCGACGTCCTGCTGGAGGCCGCAGTTTGGGACCCGGCGGCGATTTCGCGTACCCAGCGACGGTTGCACCTGCCCAGCGAGGCGGCGCGACGGTACGAACGTGCGGTCGATCCGGCCATCTCGGTAGCCGTGTTGGACCGGTGTGCCAGGCTGCTCGTCGACATCGCCGGCGGGGTCGCCGAACCTACCCTGACCGACTGGCGGGGCGACCCACCGCGCCAGGACTGGTCGCCGCCGCCGATCCGTATGCGGGCCGACCTGCCGGACCGCATCGCCGGGGTGACCTACGCGGCAGGCACCAGCGCCCGCCGCCTGACCCAGATCGGTGCCCAGGTGTCGCAAGACGGCGACACTTTGGAGGTCACGCCGCCGAGTTGGCGTCCCGATCTGCGGCAGGCCGCCGACCTCGTTGAAGAGGTGCTGCGGCTGGAGGGGCTGGAGGCGATCCCGTCGGTGCTGCCGTCGGCGCCCGCGGGCCGCGGACTCACGGCCATCCAGCAGCGCCGTCGCGCGATCGGCAGGTCGTTGGCGTTGTCCGGCTATGTCGAGATCCTGCCGACGCCGTTCCTGCCGGCCGGTGTGTTCGACCTGTGGGGACTGTCGGCCGACGACCCGCGCCGAACGACCATCAGTGTGGTCAACCCGCTGGAGGCCGATCGCCCGCAGTTGGCCAGCACCTTGTTGCCGGCCGTACTGGAAGCGCTGCATCGCAATGTGTCCCGCGGGCTGGGCGATGTTGCGCTGTTCGCGGTCGCGCAGGTGGTCCAACCGACCGAGCAGACCCGTGCTGTCGACCTGATCCCCGTCCACCGCCGGCCCACCGATGCCGAGATCGCCACCCTGGACGCCTCGCTTCCCCGGCAGCCGCAGCACGTCGCCGCGGTGCTGGCGGGGTTGCGCGAGCCGCGCGGTCCGTGGGGACCGGGCCGTGCCGTGGAAGCCGTCGATGCATTCGAGGCGGTCAGAATCATCGCGCGCGCCAGCAGGGTGGAGGTCACGCTGCGGGCGGCCCAGTACCTGCCGTGGCATCCGGGCCGGTGTGCCGAAGTTGTCGCCGCCGGAACGGTCATCGGGCATGCGGGGCAGTTGCATCCAGCCGTGATCGAGCGCGCCGGACTGCCACACGGGACGTGCGCGGTCGAGTTGAACCTGGACGCGGTTCCGATCGGCGAGGTACCGCCCGCGCCGCGGGTCTCGCCCTTCCCGGCCGTGTTCCAGGACGTCAGTCTGGTGGTGCCCGCCGACGTCCCCGCGCAGGCGGTGGCGGACGCGGTGCGCGAAGGGGCCGGCGAACTGCTCGAACATCTGCAGTTGTTTGACGTATTCGCCGGTGCGCAGATCGGTGCGAATCGCAAATCGCTGACCTTCGCCCTGCGGTTCCGGGCGCCGGATCGCACGCTCACCGAGGACGATGCCACCGCGGCCCGCGATGCCGCGGTGCGGTGTGCTGCCGAGCGCGTCGGCGCCGAACTGCGTAGCTGAGCATCGCCGGGAGGCCGACACCCGGCCCATGCCGTTTGGTCGTCATCGATGTTGGCACAGGTGGGCGTGAGAGTTTCAGGGGTTGTGCCCGAACTCGACAGCTGCGTAGGTTTAATTCGTCAATTTGCTGAGATGATCCCGCTTCCCGGCGCCGTCGGCGAGGAGCCTGCATGACCAACGTGGCCGATCAGCCGGACAATGTCATCGAGATAGCGTCTGGGGGGATGAACCCGAACCGGGCCAGCCGTTGGTTCGAAACCCCGCCTCGGCAGATCTCCGAGTCGCAGTGGGAGCGGTTCCGGGCGTCAATCTCCGAGATCTTGACCGCATTCGGAATGGATCTGGAGACGCCGGGCACCCGGGAGACTCCGAGACGATTCCTCAAGGCGCTCTACGACATCACCGCCGGATATGACGGCGATCCGAAGCTTGCGACCAGCTTCCCCACCGAGCAGGGCAAGGCCGTCGAGGTCGCGCCCTCGCAGGTGATCGAGGGACCGATCGAGTTCAACTGCCTGTGCGAACACCACGCCCTGCCGTTTTTCGGAACCGCGTTCATCGGCTACATCGCAGGTGACCAAATCATCGGCATCTCCAAGCTGACTCGACTGGTCCGGCTCTTCGCGCGCAGGTTCACGGTTCAGGAGCGGCTCGGCGAGCAGGTCGCCGACGGCCTCATCGCGTTGATCGAACCTCGCGGCGTGGCGGTGCACCTGGAAGCCTCGCATCTGTGCACCCATGCCCGCGGGGTCGAGGAGCATTCGCGGACGACCACGATGGTCTGGCGCGGCGAGTTCGCCGACGCCGATCTGCGCCGCGAGTTCCTTGCCGAGGTCCGCGCGCTGCGGCGCGGGCTGTAATTGAGGCCGCGCGCTGATTCCCCTCGGGCCCGCCAGCTTTGGGCTGGTTCGGCGACGTCCGCCGATCTGTCGGCGCAGTTGATCGGGCGTCCCGCGCCCCGGCGGTGGCTTCGAAGAAGCACATTGAAAACATGCGTTTTCCCACGCGTATAGTTCGCGCACCGCTAGGCTGCGTTTTCCGGCGATACGCCGGGCTCAACTTTGCATCGAGGCGAGGGGCTGGCAGTGTCATATTTGGTCGCGACTCCGGACTTGGTGACTGCCGCAGCAGACAATCTGGCAGGAATTCGGACCGCACTCGGCTCGGCGGCCGCCGTGGCGGCAGGACCCACGACCGGAGTGGTGGCAGCCGCATCCGATGAGGTTTCAGCCGCGATCTCACAAGTTTTTGGTAGCTACGGTCAGCAATTTCAAGCCCTCACCAGACAGGCGACGGCATTTCACGCCGAGTTCGTGGGTCTGCTCAATAGTGGCGCTGCCGCCTATGCCGCCGCCGAAGCGGCCAACGCATCGCCGATGCAGTCTGTACTCAACGCGGTGAACGCACCTGCCCAGGCCCTTTCTGGGCGCCCGCTGATCGGTAACGGTGCAGATGGGGCGGCCGGCATCGGAACCGGGGCCGGGGGAAACGGGCAGCCGGGTGGCCTCTTGTACGGCAACGGCGGCAACGGCGGGGCCGGCGGGCCCGATGGCGGTGCCGGCGGTAACGGCGGATACGCCGGGTTGATCGGCAACGGTGGACAGGGCGGAGCCGGCGGCGCCGGGGTCGGTGTCGGCGGGGCCGGCGGTTTCGGCGGCGCCGGTGGCCTTCTGTTCGGCAACGGCGGGGCCGGCGGTGCCGGTGGCGTCGGCGCGACCGGGGTCGGTGCCGGAGGGGCGGGCGGCAACGCGCTGCTGTTCGGCGCCGGCGGCAACGGTGGAGACGGCCCGTCCGGTGGCGCCGCAGGTCGCGCCGGGTTGTTCTACGGTGACGGTGGCAGTGCGGGGGCCGGGTCTGGACAGGCCGGTGCCGCCGCCGGCCTGTTCGGCAATGGCGGCAACGGCGGGTCCAGTGAGACGGCCGCCGGCGGTGGCGGCGGTAATGCCTTCTTCGGCAATGGCGGAGACGGCGGCTCCAGCCTCGCCGGTGCCGGCGGTGCCGGCGGGAACGCCATGGTCGGACAGGGCGGGAACGGCGGTGCGGCCGGCGGCGTGGTGAGCGCGGCGGGCGGTACCGGCGGCAGTGTGGGGCTATTCGGCTCCGGCGGGAACGGCGGGAACGGCGGCACCGGCGTAGCAGTTCCGCTCACCATCGGCCTCAGCGGCGGTTTCGGCGGAAACGGCGGCGGCGGCGGACTGCTGGGCGGTAACGGCGGCGCCGGTGGGGCAGGTGGCACAGGTGGGGCCGGCGGCGCCCTCGGAGTCGGCGTCGGAGGTAACGGTGGTGCCGGCGGCAACGCCAGCTTCTTCGGTAGCGGTGGGGCCGGCGGGACCGCTGGCGCTGGTGGCGGAGGCTTCCTCGGCTTCGCCGGCGGCGCCGGTGGTGTTGGCGGGAGCGGCGGCAGTGCCGGGCTGTTGATCGGCGACGGTGGGGCCGGTGGGGGCGGTGGCGCCGGCGGCATAGGCGGCTCCATCGGCGGTAAGGGCGGCGCCGGTGGCGCGGCCGGAGTTGGCGGCGACGGCGGCCTGCTGTACGGGAACGGCGGAGACGGTGGGGCCGGTGGGGGCGGCGGTGCCCGCGGAAGCATTGGCGCTTCGGGTGGGGCCGGCGCGAACGGCGGCGACGGCGGCGACGCCAGGTTATTCGGTACCGGTGGGGCCGGTGGCGCGGGTGGGGCCGGTGGGACCCCCGGTGGCGGGGCCCCCGGTGTGGCCGGTAACCCCGGCTCGAACGGGCTCTTGGGGGCAGGTGGTTCATCCAGCGCGGCCGCGGTGGCCTACTCCGCCGCGAGCGGCGACTCGATCGTCGGGCCGTATCAAGACCTCTTCACCAACACCGTCACCAACCTGCAGAGCATCGGCGATACCTGGCTGGCGAACCCGGCACCGTTCCTGGACCAGTTCCTCACTAACCAGTTTGGTTACGGGTCGCTGACCTTCACGGCGCTCACCAGTGCCACTCGGGAATTCACCATCGGACTGGCCGGTATACCGGGCAGCCTGCAATCGGGCGACGTGGCGGGTGCTTTGGTAGGTCTGTTCGTCAGTGGTATCGACGCGAGCGACTTCGCGAACATTCAACTGCTCGGCACCGTGGGAGATCTGTTCCCCCTGTTGACAATTCCCGGAGACACGGCACAGAACTTCACCAACGTGATCAAGACGGTCCTGGACACGAACATCGCGTTCACGATCGATATCCAGATCGATCCGCCGGCGGTGTCCGGTGCAGCGACCGTAGGATTGCCGCTGGCCATGACCCTCAATGCGGTGGGCTCGCCGATCACCACGGCGCTGGCGTTCGCCGATAGCGCAACGGCGGTTACAAGTGCTCTTCAGGCCGGGAACGTGACGGCCGCAGCGACCGCACTGGTCGGTGCTCCCGCCAACATCGCCAACGGCTTCCTCAACGGCGAGGCGACGCTGCCGCTCGCGCTGCCGCTGTCGGCCACGGCGGGGATCCCGGTGACGCTTGACATCCCGGTGGGAGGCATCCTCGCGCCTCTCCGGCCGTTGATGGCCACTGTGGATATCCCAGATTTCGGGCCGGTAACCATCGCGCTCGGTGGAACGCCGGCCGGAGGCATCATTCCCGCGTTGCTGAATTACGCGCCCGTCCAGCTCGCGAACGCAATCAAGTAGCCTGCGGCTTGCAGGCCTCGCCCGGGCATTCCGCGGTTCTGCGCGGGCGGAGATCGCGGCTTGTATCCCGCACCCTGAGCTGAGGTTTGGCAATTGCGCCGAGTGGGTACTGCGCGCCTACATCGGATGTCCATGGACGGGGGTTGACTGTGTCGTTTGTGATCGCTGAGCCGGATCTTGTCACGGCGGCCGCCGGGCAACTGGCCGGGATTCGATCGTCGATCGGTGCAGCCGCCGAAGCCGCTGCAGCTCCGACGACCGGGATCGCCCTGGCGGCGGCCGACGAAATCTCCGCAGCGATCTCGCGACTGTTCGGCACTTATGGGCAGGAGTTTCAGGCGGTCAACTCCCAGGCGGCGGCGTTCCACGCCGCGTTCGTGCGCCTACTCAACGGGGGGGCGGCGGCATATGTCGACGCCGAAATAATCAACGCCGAGCGCATTCTGCTCGGTGGCGCCGCGGGTTTCCCGACGGCCGCGCCCACCGACCCGCTCGGTGGTTTGTTGGACGGACTGCTCGGCGGCGGCACCAGCGCTACCACCGGTGGCGGCCTGAGCTCCGTGCTCGGCGGCAGCGGCGGAATACTGGGTCCGCTGTTATTCGGGGGGACGGGTGGGCTGCTGGGCCCGCTTGTCGGCGGCAACGGCCTCCTGACTGGCCTCGTGGGCGGTGGGCCGCTGGCGCCGGTCTTCGGCAGCGCGGGTCAGCAACTCGGTCTGCTTGCGTCCGGGTTCTTGAACGGCACGGGCGGTGCGGCGCTCACCGGTGCGCTGCAGTCGCTTACCGGTCCGCTCGGGACCATCCCGGTGATCGGGGACCTGGGTCGCACGCTGTTGCCCGGGTTGTTCCCGTCCGCGATTACCGCATCCGCATATCCGGTGGGCAGCGCATGGCAGCGGCTTTTCGTCAACACCTCCAATAACCTGTCGGCGCTCAACGCCGCCTTCGGTCAGGACCCATTCCCGGTTCTTCGGCAGGTCCTGGCAAACCAGCAGGGCTACGGGGTCCAGATCGGCACGGAGCTGTCGTACGCCGCCCAGAACCCCGCGCTGTGGGCAGAGGCAACCCTTCGATATCTTGCCGCGGCGAACCCGGCGCTGGCCCTGCAAACGGCCCTCACCGACCAGGTCACATACGCCAACACCATCGTCAGCTCGCTGAGCAGGTTCGGCTCAGACCTCCAAGCCGGTCTGGGACAGTTCCAAACAAGCATGCAGGCGGTGAGCCAGGACATCTCGGCGGGTGACTACAACGGCGCCGTCCAGGACGGCACGGCGGCATTCCTGAACCTCTTCATCACCGGATTCGACACCAGCAACCTCAACGACATCAAGGTGCTGGGCCCGGCGGCCGATCTTTTCCCGCTCTTCGCCATCCCTGGTCAGGAAGCGCAGACTTTCGCGAACCTGCTTCCGGCCGGCAGCGTGCCGAACAAGATGATGCAGAACGTCGCGAACATGCTCAACGCGTTCGCCGACACCAGCATCTCGACGACCATCGGCGGAACGCTTATTCCGCCGTCGCTGCAGCTCGACGCCAATTTCGGGCTGCCGCTGTCGGTCCTCTTCTCGGTGCTGGGGGCGCCGGTAGCGGGCCTGAACGGATTCGCGACCGCAGCGACCGTCATCGGAAACGGCATTGCGACGGGCAATATCGGGATGATTGCCGGTGGACTCTTCGATTCACCGGCCTACGTTCTCGACGGGTTGCTCAACGGGACGACGCTCGTCGATCTCACGATGAATGCCCAACTGCTGCCGGGCATCTCGCTGCCGGTGGTGATGCACCTGCCGTTCAACGGCATCCTCGTTCCGCCGCAACAGGTGACGGCCACGGTCCCGCTCGAAATTCTGGGCGTTCCTCTCCCGATCAATCTGACATTGGGCGGGACACCGTTCGCTGGGCTGGCCAACACCCTGCTGGTTTATACGCCCCGCCACTTAGCGGACGCCATCACACCCGCCTGACCGGGGTTCCTTGCGGGGATACCTGAGCAAACCCGGGCGTCGAATACCGGGGACGCATCGCACGTTGGCCTGCCGCTGCCCCCTCATGCCGATCACTTGACGCGAGAGTCGGACCCAGCGAAAGCCGAGGTCGTACACCTGCTGCGACTTGCTGCCCAGGGACGCGGCACCAGACCTCAGCCACAGCCGAGTGTCGGGTGCCGCGTCGTCGGGGGTTCTAGGTGCCGATCGAAGCGCCGAAGCTGGCGTTCAGCGCCGCCTGCAGTGCCAGCTGCAGGTTGATCAGGACGTCGCGGATCGATGCGCTGAGGCCCAGTGTGGCGTTATTCAGTGACGCCAACAGGGTTCCGCCGGTCTGGGTGAGACCGGACAGAGCAGTCTGGAAGCCAGTCACCAGCGCTCCGCCTGTTCCGCCGAAGCCCGACAGGCCGGCGCCGAAGCTTGCGCCCACGGCGCTGTTGAAGACCGTGGCGAACTGAGTCACCGCGTTCGTCCAGATGCCGGCGAGAGCCGCACCGGTTTGCGCGGCTCCTTCCAGCGCTCCCATCAGGTTTCCGGTTATCACAGCACCCGTCTGTGTCAGGCCGGACAGGCTCAAGGCCAGACCGGCGGTGAGCGTCTGTCCGGCGTTGACCAGACCGGTGATCCCGCTGTTGAGTGCGGCCGAGAGCCCGGCCAGGTTCAAGTTGCCGGACAGCATTGCGTTGAGGGCCAG
>NZ_JCALCX010000022.1:0-105278 GCF_059812565.1 Mycobacterium sp. NGS49
ACGCCAAGCGCGGCAACGGTATTCGCCGACACCACCCACGGCACTCCGAACCCCTGCCCAGCCAGCACCGGGGCCGTTGCCGAAGCGGCATCCGCTTCGGCGAACTGTGGCGGCGGGCACACGATGACATGACAATTGCTGCCACCGACACCAAACGAGCTCACACCGACCGACAGCTGGCCCCTGTCGGCAGGCCAGCGCTCATGATCGGTCAACACCCTTAGCCGCAGTCGATCCAGCGGGATCCGCGGATTGGGTTTGGAGAAGTTCAGGCTGGCGACAAGTTCCTGCCTCTGGACGCACAGTGCCGCTTTGATCAGGCCGGCGATTCCGGCCGCGCCCTCCAGGTGACCGATATTGGTCTTGATCGAACCGACACCTAACGCCCCGGCATGCTCGCGGCCACGTCCGTAAACCGCGCCAAGCGCGGCCGCCTCGACAGGATCACCCACCGCGGTGCCTGTCCCATGAAGCTCCACATAGCCGATCTCATCGGGGTCCAGCCCGGCATTGGTCAACGCGCTGTGGATCACGTCGGCTTGAGCCGATTCCGAAGGAACGGTAATGCCGGCATCACCGCTGCCCGCGTTGACCGCACTCCCCCGGATTACACCGTAAATGCGGTCACCCGCATTGACGGCGTCCGCCAGCGATTTCAACACGACCACCCCGCCGCCCTCGCCGCGCACGTACCCGTTCGCGCGCGAGTCAAAGACATAGCAACGCCCGTCCGGGGACAGCGCGTCGAACTTCGCCGTTCGCAGACTGTGATGCCGCGACAAGATCAGATTCACGCCGCCGGCCAGCGCGACTCGACATTCGTTGCGCCGCAGACTCTCACACGCCAAATGAACCGCCACCAACGACGACGATTGGCCGGTATCGACGGTCAGGCTCGGCCCCGATAATTTCAACGCGTAGGAAACCCGATTCGCGATCAAACTACGACCCACACCGGTATGCAAATAAGGACTGATCTGCTCGTCAGGAACATTGCCCATTAAATCCGCAAAATCATTCGCCATCACGCCGAGAAAGACACCCACCGACGACGGCCTCAACCGATCAGCAACGATCCCGGCGTCCTCGAACCCCTGCCAACACAACTCCAACGCCAAGCCCTGTTGCGGATCCATCGACGCCGCCTCTCGCGGCGAAATCCCAAAGAACCTTGCGTCAAACTCATCGGAACCCTCGATCAAACCCGCCCGCTCAACGCCGATATCCCTGCTTGGCGGAGCCGCTCCAACAGCGTTGACACCGTCTCGCAGCAAACGCCATAACCCCGATAGATCCGGCACGCCGGGTAGGCGGCACGCCATCCCCACGATCGCGACGAAGTCCTCACCCCCACGTCTCGCCGACCCATCAGCAACACCGAGTCCATCGCCACCAGCTATCACGCGTTAACTCCTTGGTCGATAGTCAGATAAGCGAACTACGCCCCCGAGGCGTCTGTAAGCAAGCACTGTGAATCAATTATGGATCACGCACAAGACGGCTCGGTGAACCGTCCCGGGATTTATGCGCACCCTGATAATCCCGGGTTTGACGGGGTCGCGGTACTCGGTTTCAGGCCACGGGGTGGGTGAATTGCTGTAGTAGTTCGAACTCCATCGGAGTGCGCATGCCGAGGGCGGAGTGACGCCGTTGGCGGTTGTAGCAGATCTCCAAGTATTCGAAGATGGCGTTGGCCAACTCGATGCGCATCCTCCACAGCTTGCGGTTGAGCAGTTCGATTTGCATTCTGCCCCAGGGGGATTCGATCATCGCGTTGTCGTAACAATCGCCGATCGATCCCATCGACGGCAGTACAGCTTGCCCTCGTAGGTGCGATGCTCGGTGATATCGTTAACCCACAATCGATTTGGGCCTCCCGGGTGAACATCCGCTCCACCAGATCGGTCGCCGTCGGTGTCTCGTGACGTGGCCGGGGACGCCGGTTGCCCGGTAGCCCCTTGCTGCCAGCACGTGCTGTCAGCAGCTCCACCTGGTTGTTGCCGACCTGAAGTCCCAGACCGAGGGTGAGTTCGGCGTGCACCCGCATGATGCCGTAGGTGCCGTGGGAAGCGGTGTGTACAGCCTGGATCTGTTCGGTCAGCCATGCGTGGCGCACCGCTCGCGCCGGCGGTGGGCGGCGTCGCCATTCCTAGTAACCCGACTCGGACACCGACAGCACCGGGAACTGTCCGCGCCGGAGACGACATCATCGTCGAGTACCGTCCCGACCATGACGTGACGGTCGGGCTCGTCTTCCGGGCGCGCATGTCCGAACCCGAGCTGTTGCCGGCACTGCTGGCCGCTGATGCGCTGTCCGCGGAGATCAAGGCGGAGGCCGAGCGGCGGACCCGCAGTTAGACTCGCCACGATGCCTGACCAAGCTCCAGCCCTGCCCAGCGTCGACCGGTTCCGTCCGCACGTCGACATTGCGGTGGTCGTCGCCGTCCTGGTGCTGACCAACCTGGTCGCGCACTTCACCACGGCCTGGGCGAGCATCGCGACGGTCCCGGCAGCGGCCGTCGGCCTGGTACTTCTGGTTCGATGGCGCGGTCTGGACTGGGCCGAACTCGGGCTCGGCCGCGAGCACTGGAAGTCCGGCATGGGCTATGCACTGGCCGCCGTGGCGCTGGTGGTGTCGGTGATCGCGGTCGGTGTCGCACTGCCGGCCACTCGCCCGATGTTCCTGAACAACCACTACGCGACCATCTCCGGCGCGCTGATCGCCTCGATGGTCATCATCCCGCTGCAGACGGTGATTCCCGAGGAACTCGTTTTCCGCGGCGTGCTGCATGGCGCGCTGCACCGGGCCTGGGGTTTCCGCGGGGTGGCCCTGGCCGGGTCGCTGCTGTTCGGGCTGTGGCACATCGCCACCTCGCTGGGCCTGACGAGCAACAACGTCGGATTCACCCGCCTGTTCGGCGGAGGGGTGTTCGGCATGCTGGCCGGCGTGACGATGGCCGTGCTGGCCACCGGTGCCGCCGGGTTCGTGTTCAGTTGGCTGCGCCGGCGCAGCGGGAGCCTGATCGCGCCCATCGCCTTGCACTGGTCGCTGAACGGCGTCGGCGCCCTGGCCGCCGCGGTGGTCTGGCATCTTTCGACCTAGACCAAAAGCACGGCGGCGCCGGCGATCTCGCCGGAACTGAGGTCGGTCAACGCGCGGTCGGCTTCGGCCAGCGGGTATTCCGGTGTGGTGACCTCGATGTGATGGCGGCCGGCGAAGTCCAGGAAGGCACGGGCATCCGCCCGGGTGTTGGATGTGACCGACCTGATCTGGCGCTCCTGAAACAGATGCCGCTGGTAGTTGAGCGCCGGAATATCACTGAGGTGGATACCCGCCACCGCCAGCGTCCCGCCCCGGTCCAGGGCCGCCAGCGCCGGCAGCACCAGATCGCCGACGGGGGCGAACAATATCGCCGCGTCCAGCGGTACCGGTGGTGGCTCGGCGGCGCCCTGCGCGGACGCCGCGCCGAGCTCCATCGCCAGTTCACGCGCCCGGGCGCCCCGGGTCATCACATGCACCTCCGCGCCCTGCGCCAACGCGACCTGGGCGGTGATGTGGGCGCTTCCGCCGAAACCGTACAGACCCAGCCGGCCACCGGAGGGCAGCTCGGCCCGCAACAGGGACCGGTAGCCGATGATCCCGGCACACAGCAGCGGCGCCAACTCGCTGTCGCTGTAGCCGGCCGGCAGCGGGTGCGCGAAAGCCGCAGGGACCGTTGTGAATTCGGCGTACCCGCCGTCAGCGTCCCAGCCCGTGTAGCGGGAATCGGGGCACAAGTTCTCGTCGCCCCGCAGGCAGTACTTGCATAGTCCGCAGGTGTGGCGCAGCCAGGCGATTCCCACCCGGTCTCCGACACGGAACTCCTTGCCGGCATCGCCGCCGACTTCGACGACTTCCCCGACCACCTCGTGTCCCGGCGTCACCCGGTCGCGGTGGACGGGCAGGTCACCCTCGGTAACGTGCAGGTCGGTCCGGCATACCCCACACGCCGACACGGCGACCAACAAATCGGCCGGACCGGGCCGCGGGACGTCGGTGGTGACGCGCTCCAGCGGCTTGCTCTGCATCGGCCCGGGTTGCCGCACCTGCCATGCGGTCATGGTGGTGCCGGTTACTTGGGCGACCATCCCCCCATCATGCCGCTGCGGGTGCGCTCACCTACAGGGTGCGGGTGCGGGACGTGACGAACTTGTAGATCAGCAGTAGCAGGACCGCCCCGACCAGAGCCCCGAGGAACGAGTGGTTGATGGGCGGAGTGATCGTGAATTTGTGCGGTGGAAAGATGACGCTGCCCAGAGTGCCGCCGACGTACGCTCCGACGATGCCGAGCAACGCGGTGGCTATCCAGCCCATCGCTTGCCTGCCCGGCACGATGAGCCGCGCGAGCAGCCCGACGATCAATCCAAGAACGATCATTCCCAGGATGTGCAGGACCATCACCAGCTCCTTCTAACTAATTGTCGGCCAGGACCTCGAAGTAATACCCGTCGCGCATGTTGCCAACCGCACGAATCGGCTAACAGTCAGCGGCGGCGGACCAAACTGACAACCCAGAGCAGGATCACCGCGCCCAGCAGCGAGACGAAGAACGTGAACCATTTGCGCCCGTGTTCGACGTCGACATGCAGCCAGGACAGCAGCATCCCGCCGATGAATCCGCCGACCACGCCGATCACGATGTTGAGCAGAATGCCGGCGCCGCCGCCTTTGACGATCTTGCCCGCGATCCAGCCGGCAAAGCCGCCGATGATGATGTAGGCAACCCAACTCACCGCAGTGGGCGGAGCGAACGCCAAATATCGGGTAGTCGCCGTGACATCCATCAAAGGCCTCCTCTAGCGCCGCCAGTTTCGTTTACTGGACCGTGCTATCGGTATACGCCTATCGACGGGGTTGCGCTCGCTCAGGCCGGTTGACTGCGCGGCTGTGTCGCTGCCGGCGTGCCGGCGGCCGGTGCCTGCGCCGGTGCGGGAGCCGGCGCACCCGGTTCGCCGGGAGCAGCCGGGGCGGGGGCCGGAGCGCCGGGGACCGCTTCTGGAGCGGGGGCAGCGGGAGCACTCCAGGGCCGGATCGACTCGGCGAGCGCCTTGGCCGCGTTCTTGTCCACCGGGTTGTTTGAGGTGCCCAGCCACACCACGAACCAGCGCTGCGGCGGTCCGGCCGTAGGTGTCGTCCCCGCGGGTGTGCCCACTACACCGGTCCAGATCTGCCCGTTCGGCTTGGTGGTGTCGCTGAACTTCACCTCGTAGTACGACGCGCTACCCGAGACACCGTTGGCGTTGAGGGGAACCGTCTCCTGGTTGACCCGGGTGCCGGGGTAGGGCATGAAGAACTCGCCCATGTCCGAGCCCAGCCGGACCGCGGCCTTCGGGTTGGTGGCCTCGGCACTGGCATACAACTTCTGGTCGAGCCGGCCCAGCACGATGCGCGTGTCGTTGGCTACCGGCTGCGCCTGGCCGGGCATCGGAGCCTCGCCGGCCGACTTGCTCAGCAGCGCCGAGCCGTAGTCCAGGCGGGACGCGTCGGACTCCACCCAACCGGGCGGGACGACGAAGCTGAATCCGCCGACGGCGTTGGTCACTCGCCCGAGTTCGGGATCCGGCGGGGGTGGCGCATTCGGGTCGGCAGGCGGCGGCGCCGCATTGGGGTCGTTGGGCTGGGCGTTCGGCGTGGGGCTGGCCCCCGGCGCAGGCGACGGGCTGGGGGTAGCCGGAGAAGCACCCGGAGCCGGGGTCGGCGACGCCGGAGCAGGCGACGCAGGCGAGGCAGGCGGCGCGACAGTCGGGGTCGGCGACGGCGTCGGCTCGGGTTCGGCGCGAGAGGTTGCCGGCAACGCAATGGTGACGACGGTCGCCGCGGCAATAGCCAGCGACGCCACAAGCCCCTTGCGGCGTGACGGGTTTGGTTCCACCTGTTGCATGGCGACGAACCTACCGTGTTACCGCCGTGAAGCAAGGAAGGCCTTGCTTTTCAGAATGGTATGTCTCCCCGGCGGCGTTGCGATTCATCGATGGCGGGTGGGCGGCGCGAACGCCGGGTGCAGGGCAACTTCGGCAGCTTTTACGCTGAACCACACCCGGTCCCCCGGCGTGAGCTGCAATTCCGCCGCGGCCTCCATCGTGATGCTGGCTGCCGGGCCGGGCGCCATGTCGGCCTGGTCCGCGCCGCGCACCAACACCGCCGAGCCGTGGGCATCCAATTCCGCCACGGTCACCTCCACGGTATTGCGCGGGCTGCCGTGTGGCTCGGCCTGGTACACAGCCACACTCGCCGGAGCGAACACCGCAACCGCCGCCTGCCCGGTATTGAGCCGCGTAGCCGCTTTTCCGTACCACCGCCGGCCTCCCCGGGCGTCCAGAGCGCCATCCGGCCCGATCGTGCCGCTGACCAGGTTGACGCCCGCGATCCGGGCTCCGAACTGACTCCGCGGTGCGGCCAGCACCTCGGCGGCCTGGCCGATCTCGGCGATCTTGCCGGCTTCGAGCACCACCACCCGATCGGCCAAGGCGAACACGTCAAGCAGGTCATGGGTGACCACGACGACCGCACGGCCGCTGCGGCCGACCACGCCGCGCAGCAGTGCCCGAATCGATGCCGCCGCTGCGACATCGAGTCCGGTCAGCGGTTCATCGAGCAGCAACAGTTCCGGCTCGGCGGCCAACGCCCGCGCGATGGCCACCCGCTGGGCCTGGCCTCCCGACAGCTGCCGCGGCCTGCGGTCGGCCAACTCCTCGGCATCGACTTCCCGCAGCCAGCGCAGCGCTGTGTCTCGGGCCCGCCCGGACCGGAACATGCCGGCCAGGCTCCGTGGCCCGAACGCTACGTTGGCGGCCACGCTGAGGTGGGGGAACAGTAACGGCTTCTGCAGCAGCAACCCCACCCGCCGATCGTGGGTCGCCACGTCAACGCCGGCCGCGGTGTCGGTCAACACACGGTCGCCCAGCCGCACCACGCCCGAATCCGGCCGCACCAGCCCGGCGATGACATGCAGAGCCGTCGACTTGCCCGCGCCGTTGGGGCCGAGAACGGCCAGCACCTCGCCGGCGCGCACGGCGAAATCCACGTCCAGGCCGCGATCCCGCACCACCGCCCGCAGCTGTAGATCGCTCATCGTCGGCTACCTCACGTCCGGCCCGGTCAGCCGGCGCGCTCCCAGCCCCAGCACCACCAGCGCCGCCACCACCACGAGCAGCAGCGACAGCGCCACAGCCGCATCCGGGTCACCCACCCGCTGCAGGTAGATCTCCAATGGCAGCGTGCGAGTTACGCCCTGCAACGAGCCGGCGAAGGTCAACGTCGCCCCGAACTCACCCAGCGACCGCGCGAACGCCAACACCGCCCCGGAGGCCAGGCCCGGCATCAGCAGCGGCAGCGTGACCCGCCACCAGATCCTGGTCGGCCGGGCTCCGAGCGTCGCCGCCACCACTTCGTAGTCGGCACCCGCGCTGCGTGCCGCACCTTCCAGTGAGATCACCAGAAACGGCAGTGAGACGAAGGTTTGTGCCAGGACGACGGCAGTAGTGGTGAACGCGATGTCGATACCCGCCGTTTCGAGGTGACGTCCGATAAGCCCCAGCCTGCCGAAGGCATAGAGCAGCGCGATCCCGCCGACCACCGGAGGCAGCACCAGGGGCAACAGGATGACCGGTCGCAGCAACCGCACCAGGCGCAGCCGACTGCGGGCCAGCACCAGCGCCATCGGCACACCCACCACCAGGCACAGCCCGGTGCTCGCCGCGGCGGTTCGCAGGCTCAGCAGGAACGCCGTGACCGAGGATTTGCTGCTGATCAGCGCCCAGAAGTGGGGCCAATCGACCTTGATCGCCATCGCGAGCAGCGGGAATCCGACGAACAGCATGCCCACCGTGGCCGGCAGGTAGATCCAGCGAGGTAGGTGGGATGGCGTCGGCATCGGAGCTCAGGGTCGGGCGAAGCCTGCGCGGTCCAGGATCTTTCGCCCGGCCGCACCGGTCACCGTCGCCTGGAACTGCCGGGCCAGTGAGGCTTGTGACGCGTTCTTGAGCACCGCGATCGGGTACGTGTTCACCGCCTGCGCGGATTCCGGGAACTTGACCGTCGCCACCTTGGCTCCGGCTTCGGACGCGTCGGTGAGATAGACGAGTGCCGCATCGGCTTGCCCGGTCGTCACCTTGCTCAGCGCATCGCTGACACTCGGCTCCTCGCTGACCGGATGCAGCTGCACTCCGGTGGCGTCCTCGATGCGGTGGGTTGCTGACCCACACGGCACCGGCTGTTGGCAGACCACCACGCTGACCCCCGGCCTGGCGAGATCGGCGAATGAGCGTACGTTCTTCGGATTTCCCGGCGCTGTGACGATGACCAGAGTGTTGGCGGCGAACGTAGTCGCGTCACCGGCCAACATGCCCGCCTTGGCCACCCTGTCCAGTTGCGCGGTATCGGCCGAAGCGAACACATCGGCGTGCGCACCCTGAAGCAACTGCGTCGCCAACTCCGAGGAACCCGCGAAACTGAACGTGACGGCAGCACCCGGGTTGTCGGCCCTGAATTGCTCGCCGATCGAGGTGAAGACGGCCCGCAGCGAGGCGGCGGCGAAGACCACGATTGACGTCGCGTCCTGGCCGGGCACGGACGCCGGCCCACACGCCGTCAGGCAGCCGAGCAGCAAGGTCGTCGCCAGACCGGCCGGCACCCGACTGCGCAACATCGGTCAAACCTAGCGCCGTCACAGGGCGGCCGAATAGTTATGCAAATCGTCAGCGCGTCGCCGCGGCGCGTGGTTTCGCCGAATAGCTACTGTCCAGTAACATGTACCACCAGGACGCCATAGCACGAGGAGGTCGTGGCAGTGGAGGTTGTGGTCACCGGCGGAGACACCGATCTGGGCCGGGCGGTAGCCGAAAGTTTTCGCGACGACGGGCACAAGGTCACCTTGGTGGGGGCCCGCAGCGGTGACTTGGAGGTCGTCGCCAAGGAACTGGACGTCGACGCGATCGTCTGCGACACCACCGACCCGGCCAGCCTCACCGAAGCACGGGCGCTGTTCCCCCACCACCTCGACACCATCGTCAACATTCCCGCACCCACCTGGGTCGCCGGGGATCCGCGCACGTACTCACTGTCCGACACCGCGACCGCTTGGCGCCGAACGCTGGACGCGACGCTGCTTTCCGCGGTCCTCACGGTGCAGTGTGTGGGCGACCACCTGCGCTCGGGCGGTCACATCATCACCGTGCTCGCCGAGAACCCGCCGGCGGGCAGCGTCGACGCCTCGATCAAGGCCGCCGTGTCCAGCTGGGTGAGCGGACAGGCCGAGGTCTACGGCACCCGCGGCATCACCGTCAACGCCGTCGCAACCGGCCGCAGCGTGCAGGCCGGCTACGACGGCCTGTCGCGCACGCCGGCACCCGTGGCGGCGGAGATCGCGCGGTTGTCGCTGTTCCTGACCACGCCCGCGGCGCGTCACATCACCGGCCAGACGTTGCACGTCAGCCACGGCGCACTCGCCCAGTTCGCCTGAGGCGGGGATTCCGGCCGCGACTACGGTGGACACCGTGGCTATCCGGCTTGGATTTCAGATCCCGAATTTCTCCTACGGGACCGGCGTAGAAAACCTGTTTCCCACCGTCGTCGCTCAGGCCAGAGAAGCCGAAGCGGCCGGCTATGACTCCCTTTTCGTCATGGACCACTTCTATCAACTGCCGATGCTGGGCACACCGGATCAGCCGATGCTGGAGGCCTATACGGCATTGGGTGCGTTGGCGACCGCTACCGAGCGGATGCAACTGGGCACGCTGGTGACCGGCAACACCTACCGCAACCCGGCCCTGCTGGCCAAGGTGATCACCACCTTGGACGTGGTCAGCGGGGGCCGCGCTGTGCTTGGCCTCGGCGCCGGCTGGTACGAGCTCGAACACCGGCAACTGGGCTTCGAATTCGGCACGTACACCGACCGGTTCAACCGCCTCGAGGAGGCGCTGCAGATCATCGACCCGATGATCAAGGGCGAGCGCCCGACTTTCTCCGGCCAGTGGTACACCAGCGAATCGGCGATGGCCGAACCGCGTTACCGCGATCGCATCCCGCTGATGATCGGCGGCGGCGGGGAGAAGAAGACGTTCGGCATCGCCGCCCGATACGCCGACCATCTCAACATCGTCGCGGCCTTCGACGAACTGCCGCGCAAGATGGATGCGGTCAGGGCCCGCTGCGAAGAGGTGGGCCGCGACCCGGCCACGCTGGAGACCAGCATGATGCTGACGGTACTGCTCGACGAGAACACCGAACCCGAACGGCTGCCGGAGAACATGACTGCACGGATGGCGGTCGGCGGCCCCGCGCAGATCGCCGATCAGGTGCAGGCCAAGGTGCTGGCCGCCGGCCTGGACGGCGCGATCATCAACATCCCGAACAGTCACGTTCCGGGTGTCATCACCAGCGTCGCGGAGGCCCTGCGGCCTTTGCTCGCCGCTTAACGAAAGTCCGGCCGCGGAACGCAATTCGCTGAGTGTGGCTAATTACACAGGCTGGCGACTGGGTTTGAGAGGGTGGGTTGACTAGGCTCAAATGGGTACTAGCTAACTGCAGTTCGCCCGCCGAGGAGACCCGTCAGGAGCAGCGGAACATGAGCCCCCACGAAGAACCCACAGCTGAACCGCGTCGTCGGCATCGCGTCGTGATCATTGGATCCGGGTTCGGCGGACTCAATGCCGCAAAGAAGCTCAAGCGCGCGGACGTCGACATCAAGTTGATCGCCCGTACCACTCACCACTTGTTCCAGCCTTTGCTGTACCAGGTGGCCACCGGAATCATCTCCGAGGGTGAGATCGCGCCCCCCACCCGCGTCATTCTGCGCAAGCAGCGCAACGTGCAGGTGCTGCTGGGCAACGTCACGCACATCGATCTGTCCCGTCAGGTGGTCATCTCCGAGTTGCTCGGCCACACCTACGAAACCCCGTACGACAGCCTGATCGTCGCTGCCGGTGCCGGCCAGTCCTACTTCGGCAACGACCAGTTCGCCGAGTTCGCCCCCGGAATGAAGACCATCGACGACGCCCTGGAGCTGCGTGGCCGGATCCTCAGCGCCTTCGAGCAGGCCGAACGGTCCAGTGACCCGGAACGCCGCGCCAAGCTACTCACCTTCACCGTCGTGGGCGCGGGACCCACCGGTGTCGAGATGGCCGGCCAGATTGCCGAACTGGCCGAGCACACGTTGAAAGGCGCCTTCCGCCATATCGATTCGACCAGGGCGCGGGTAATCCTGCTCGATGCCGCGCCCGCGGTGTTGCCACCGTTCGGTGAAAAACTGGGCGCACGGGCAGCCGCGCGGCTGGAGAAGCTTGGCGTGGAGATCCAGTTGGGCGCGATGGTCACCGACGTCGACCGCAACGGCATCACGGTGAAGGACGCTGACGGCACCGAGCGGCGCATCGAGTCTGCCTGCAAGGTGTGGTCCGCCGGTGTGTCCGCGAGCCGCCTGGGCCGCGATCTCGCCGAACAATCCGACGTTGAACTCGACCGGGCCGGCCGGGTCCAGGTGCTACCAGACCTTTCCATCCCCGGGCATCCCAACGTCTTCGTCATCGGTGACATGGCCGCGGTCGAGGGTGTCCCCGGCGTGGCGCAGGGTGCCATCCAGGGCGGCAAGTACGTCGCCAACAACATCAAGGCCGAGCTGGCCGGCGCGGACCCGGCCGAGCGGGAGCCGTTCCAGTATTTCGACAAGGGCTCGATGGCTACCGTGTCGCGGTTCTCCGCGGTCGCCAAGATCGGTCCGCTGGAGTTCAGCGGGTTCATCGCCTGGCTGATGTGGCTGGTACTGCACCTGGTCTACCTGGTGGGGTTCAAGACCAAGGTCGCCACGCTGCTGTCGTGGATGGTGACCTTCCTGAGCACCCGTCGTGGTCAGCTGACCATCACCGACCAGCAGGCATTCGCACGAACGCGGCTCGAACAGCTCGCCGAAGCGGCCGCCGAGGCGCAGAGCTCCGGCGCCGTCGCCCGAAAGGCCAGTTAGCCGGCCAGCCGGTCGGCCTGCCAGGTGGTCAGCGTTCCGCCACCGGCCAGCGCCAACACCGTCGAACCCGTCTCGACGGCAAAATCCGATGTGGGATAACGGAGTTCGGAGATGATCGCCCGCGGCGCGGACAGCTCGTCGTCCGCGGGCGATCCGGCGCCCAACTCCACCCGGTGGCGCAGCATGGGTTGAGCGTGCCGGTCGGCCTGCAGGCGGCCCGACCAGAAGCCTTGATCCTCGTTGCACCGGCCGATCTGCACGCGCTCCCGGAAGCGGATCCGGCCAGCATCGTGCAGGCGCAGGGTGACCGCCGACAGATGCCGGGCCGCGGCGGCAACGACCGTCGGTTCTAGGTCCACATCCAAGTCCCCGCTCACGTCGATCTCCCAACTGGCGTGCGAAGAGTCGGTTTCCGGGCCGGGCAACGCCACGGCGGCGGCGGCGCTGCGCAGCCGAAGTCGAGCGCCGTCCTCGACGATCACCCGAATGTCGATCGTGTCACCGCCGAGCGGGACGGCTGCGGTCGATATCAGATGCACGGTATCAGCCGTGGTGCGCCTGGCCTGGATGCCGCCGCGACATTCGATGCGCGGCAATCGATTTCGCGACGCGACCAGGAGCACCCGGGATTCCATCAGCGCGCAACCACCAGTTGGTCGCGGACCCAGGTCAGCACCTGGGCCGCAGTTGGGTCCTCGGTGAGCGATTGCAGCACGGTGGGACGGCCGGCCCGCACGGCATCCGCATCCCGGGACATCACTTGCAGGTCGGCGCCCACCAGCGGCGCCAGGTCAGTCTTGTTGATCACCAACAGATCCGAGTAGGTGACGCCGGGACCTCCCTTACGAGGTACCTTGTCGCCCCCGGCGACGTCGATCACGAAGATCTGTACGTCAACCAGACCCGAGGAGAAGGTCGCCGTGAGATTGTCGCCGCCGGACTCGACCAGGATCAGGTCCAGCGGTTCATGGGCGGCCTGCAGATCGTCGATGGCGTCCAGGTTCGCGGTGATGTCGTCGCGAATCGCGGTGTGCGGGCAGCCGCCCGTCTGGACGGCGGTGATCCGGTCGTCCGGCAGTACGGCATGCCGACGCAGGAAATCGGCGTCTTCGGTGGTGTAGATGTCATTGGTCAGCACTGCCAGCGAAAGTTCGTCGCGCAATTGCCGACAGAGGGCCGCGACCAGTGCCGTCTTACCCGAGCCGACCGGGCCGCCGATACCGATGCGCAGCGGCTCACCCTGCTGACGGGCCCGCCTGGGCCGCTCGGTGTGGCCGTGCGAGTGGGTGTGGGTATGCGCTGTCGGCATTCGATGACCTTTCAGGAGGCGAACAAGGGTCGGTCGCGTTGAGCGTGCTGTTGTGCAAGCGCGTCCAGCAACGGGTCGGACAAGTCGGCCAGTCCCAGCATCGCCTCGTCGGCGATGTGCTCGCACAGGTCGGACAGGCGGATCGTCAGCCCGGCCACCTCGGCGGGGTCCAGGGCAAGCAATCGCTGTGCGGCGGTCGCCGAGCCGGTCATCGTGGTATACACCAACTGCAGCGCATTGTGTTCGGCAGGAATCCCACTGTGTACGCCGACGCGGCCGGCGGCCACCGCCAGATGCGGCTGCCGACCCAGCCGGTCCCAGGCCGGGTCGGGCCAGACCAGTCTGGCCAGCCGTGCCAGCCCGCGGCCCTGTTTGCGTGACGCCTCCCGGGCCGCGGGAGCCGGTGTGCGAGCGTCCGTTTCGCGATCGGCATCCGCGAGCGACAGGCGTCCCTGCTGTACCGCGACGGCAATCGATGCCGTGACCAGCCCGTGGGTGCGGATTCGTCGCCTCAGAAACGCCGCCAACGTGGCCAGATCGGCCACCAGCCCGCTGCTGACCGCTTCTTCGAGGCCACCGGAGTGCACGTGCGCGCCAGTGGGCAGCCGGGAATCGGCGAGTGCGAGAAGCGTTGCGAGAGAAGACATCAGAACAGGAAATACCGCTGTGCCATCGGAAGTTCAGTCGCTGGCAGCGGTTGCCAGACCTGACCGTCGATGCGGACGGTGAAGGTATCGGGGTCTACCTCGATGCCAGGCATCGCATCGTTGAGCGGCAGATCCGCCTTGCCGACCGCGCGGACATCGGCCACCGCCGCCAGCGGTCGGTTGATCGCGAGCCGGTCGGCCAGCCGGGCGTCGATGGCCGATGGCGCGACGAAGTGCACGGAGGACGCGGCCGCAGCGACCGGGGCGGCACCGAACATCGGCCGCGGCAACACGGGCTGAGGCGTCGGGATCGACGCGTTCGCATCGCCCATTGCCGCCCAGGCGATGACACCGCCCTTCAGCACCGCATGTGGACGCACTCCGAAGAACGCCGGCTCCCACAGCACCAGATCCGCCAGCTTGCCGACTTCCACCGAGCCGACAAGGTGGTCCATACCGTGCGCAACTGCCGGACAGATCGTGTACTTGGCGACGTAGCGCCGTGCCCTCATGTTGTCGGCGGCACCATCACCGGGCAGCGCTCCGCGACGGCGCTTCATCACGTGCGCGGTCTGCCATGTCCGCAGCACCACTTCGCCGATCCGGCCCATCGCCTGGGAATCGCTGCCGATCATCGAGATTGCGCCCAGGTCGTGCAGGAGGTCCTCGGCTGCCATCGTCGACGGCCGAATCCGGCTTTCCGCGAAGGCCAGGTCCTCGGGCACCGCCGGGTTGAGATGGTGGCACACCATCAGCATGTCGAGATGCTCGTCCAGCGTGTTGACCGTGTGCGGTCGGGTCGGATTGGTGGAACTGGGCAACACATTCGGGTGCGAAGCGACGGAGATGATGTCCGGTGCGTGCCCACCGCCCGCGCCCTCGGTGTGGTAGGTGTGGATCGACCGGCCGGCTATGGCGGCCAGGGTGCTTTCCACGAATCCCATCTCGTTGAGGGTGTCGGTGTGCAGCGCGACCTGGACTCCGGCGGCGTCGGCGACAGTAAGGCAGGTGTCGATCGCCGCCGGGGTAGAACCCCAGTCCTCGTGCAGCTTGAAGCCCGATGCGCCGCCGCGCAATTGCTCCCACAGGCCCTCGGGGTTGACGGTGTTTCCCTTGCCCAGCAGGGCGAAATTCAACGGCCACCCGTCCAGCGCCTCGAGCATCCGGGCCAGATGCCAGGATCCGGGAGTGACGGTGGTGGCCTTACTGCCCTCGGCGGGTCCGGTGCCGCCGCCGATGACCGTGGTGATGCCGGCACCCAAGGCCTCGGTCAACAGTTGCGGACAGATCAGGTGGACATGGCAGTCGATCGCGCCTGCGGTGACGATTCGCCCATTGCCGCCGATGATTTCGGTGGACGGGCCTACCACCAGGTCCTGGTGGACGCCGTGCATGATGTCGGGGTTACCGGCCTTGCCGATGCCGACGATGCGCCCGTCGCGAATCCCTATGTCTGCCTTGATTATTCCCCAGTGGTCGATGATCACCGCGCCGGTGATCACCGTATCGGGCGCCCCCTCGGCCCGGGTCGTGCGTCCCTGTCCCATCGACTCGCGCAGTACCTTGCCACCGCCGAACACCGCCTCGTCGCCCGCGAGTCCCGGCCCACCGCTGCGGTCTTCGGTGATTTCCACCAGCAGGTCGGTGTCGGCCAGCCTGATCCGGTCCCCGGTCGTGGGTCCGTACAACTGGGCGTAGCGATCCCTGGACAGCGAGGTCATGCTCGGTCCAAACGACCGGGAGGCGGCAGGGTCAGGCCGTGCACCTCGCGTTCGCCTCCCAACGGGACCAGCGTGACGCGCTGCGCAACCCCGGGTTCGAAGCGCACCGCGGTGGCCGCCGGGACATCCAGCCGATGGCCGAAAGCCATGGTGCGGTCGAACGACAACGACGAATTGGCCTGCGCCAGGTGGACATGGCTACCGACCTGGACCGGACGATCGCCGGTGTTGACGATGTCGATCTCGATCCGCGGCGCGTGCGCGTTGATCTCGATATCGCCACTGGCGTAGAAGATTTCGCCGGGAATCATGTGATGGGGTGATGGACCGTGACGAGTTTGGTGCCGTCCGGGAAGGTCGCTTCCACCTGCACGCCGTCCAGCATCTCCGGCACCCCCTCCATGACGTCGTCCCGGCTCAGCACGTCGCATCCGCTGGCCATCAGTTCGGCGACGGTGCGGCCGTCGCGTGCTCCTTCAAGAATGTGATCGGCGATCACCGCGACCGCTTCGGGGTGATTCAGCCGCAATCCCCGGGCCCGGCGGCGACGGGCCAGCTCGGCGGCGTAGGACAACAGCAGTCGCTCCTGCTCGTGCGGCGTCAGACGCATGACCCGGGATCCTGCCATGAGATGGCGATCCTGACATCTCCGCCGTGGTCACCCCGGCAGTGCCTTGGCGATCACGCCTCGAGGTTCTGCAGACGCACCTGGCCGCGCGCCACCAATCGCTCGTCGTCGTCGGTGATCGTGACCAGCCACAGCTGCTGGCGGCGGCCGCGGTGGATCGGCTCGGCTCTGCCGTACACCGTGCCCGACTTGATGGCGCGCAGGAAGTCGGTGTTGTTGTTGACCCCGACCACGTTTCCCCCGCCGTTGGAGGCGAGCCAGGTGTAGGCCGCCACGCTGGCCATGCTCTCGATCATTGAGCAGTAGACGCCGCCGTGCACCAGGCCCATCGGCTGCAGCAGCTTCGGCTTGACCTCGAGATGCGCGCGGGCCCCGTCGGGGGTCAGTTCGGTGAATTGCAGACCGAGTTCACTGTCGAACGGAGCATCGAATTCCGGGTCAGGCGCTGACGACACGCTTTGTGTCTACACCATGCGCGACGGCGTCCACAGATACAGGCGGGCCCCGCACGCATCGCACGGGGCCCGCCGATCGAGTAGGCGCGGGGTCGCTGCAGCCCTCAGGACTCTCCGCAAGCCGTCTTCGCTCGACCGAAATCAGCATAGGCAAGGCTGCCCTAATTTTGCAAGCATCCGTTGCGTAGTCTGCGATGTGCGCCCGGCTTGTCCCGGGCCGCGATTTCACGGGTGAACTGACTGCGAGATGGGTACGACACTCGGTAGTAAGCCGGGGTACGCTGGTTTCAACGCTCAGGGAGATGAATTATGGCCAAGCTGACGCGGCTGGGGGATTTGGAACGCGCCGTTATGGACCATTTGTGGTCCATGCCGGAACCGCAGACTGTTCGCCAGGTCCACGAAGCGTTGTCCGCGCGACGCGACCTCGCCTACACGACCGTGATGACCGTTTTGCAGCGGTTGGCGAAGAAAAACCTGGTTTCCCAGCTCAGAGACGATCGGGCGCACCGCTACGCGCCGGTGCACGGCCGCGACGAACTGGTTGCCGGGCTGATGGTCGACGCCCTGGCCCAGGCCGAGGACTCCGGTGGCCGCCAGGCCGCGCTGGTGCACTTCGTGGAGCGGGTCGGCGCCGACGAGGCTGACGCGTTGCGCCGCGCGCTTGCCGAATTAGAGGCAAGTCAACGCAATTCGCCATCTGCTGGACCTCCGGCCGACGACTAAGGGAGACTAACGGCGTGTCCGCGCTGGCCTTCACCCTCCTTGCGGTGCTGCTGGCTGGGCCGACACCGGCAGCGCTGGCCCGAGCCCGGTGGCCGCTGCGCGCTCCCCGCGCTGCGATGGTGCTCTGGCAGGCGGTCGCCCTTGCCGCCGTCCTGTCCACTTTCAGCGCAGGTATCGCCATCGCCAGCCGGCTGCTGATGCCCGGTCCGGACGGACGGCCCACCGCCGGAATCGTCGACGCCGAAAGTCGGCTGGGCTGGCCGCTGTGGGCGGCCTATGTCGCCGTCTTCGCGCTGACCGTGCTGGTCGGTGTGCGGTTGATGGTGGCCGTCGTTCGGGTGGGCGTCGCGACTCGACGACGGCGGGCACATCACCGCATGGTCGTCGACCTGGTCGGGGTCGGACACGATTCGGCGCGCACCCAGCGGTGTACCGGCACCCGGGATCTACGGGTCCTCGAGGTCGCACAACCGCTCGCCTACTGCCTGCCCGGGGTGCGCAGCCGGGTTGTGGTCAGCGAAGGGGCGCTCAACACGCTGGCCGATGCCGAGGTCGCGGCCATCCTGTCCCACGAGCGGGCACATCTGCGGGCACGCCACGATCTGGTTCTGGAAGCGTTCACCGCGGTCCATGCCGCGTTCCCGCGGCTGGTGCGCAGCGCCAACGCGCTGGGCGCGGTGCAACTCCTGGTGGAGCTGCTGGCCGATGACGCCGCGGTACGCACCGCGGGGCGCACTCCCCTGGCCCGGGCCCTGGTGGCCTGCGCGTCCGGCCGCGCGCCATCGGGTGCACTGGCCGCCGGCGGAACCAGCACCGTGTTGCGGGTGCGACGGTTGTCCGGCCGGGGCAACAGCCCGCTGCTGTCCGCGTGCGCCTACCTGGGAGCCGCGGCCGTGCTGGTGGTGCCCACCATCGCGCTGGCCGTACCGTGGCTCACGGAGCTACACCGGTTGGTCACGGCCTGACATCAGGCGAGCACCGTGGAGCGCCCGGGTGGCCCTTGTGCCAAGGTGTTTCACGGACGGCTGTTCCCGGACACTGAGAGGCAGGACATGAGTTCGTCGGATTCGAAGACTGCGACCGCCCAGATCGGGGTCACCGGGCTGGCCGTGATGGGCTCGAACCTGGCCCGCAACTTCGCCCGCCACGGGTACACCGTGGCGCTGCACAACCGGTCGGTGGCCAAGACCGACGCGCTGCTGGCCGAGCACGGCTCCGACGGCAGCTTCGTGCGCACTGAGACGATTCCGGAGTTCCTGGCCGCACTGGAGAAGCCGCGCCGCGTGATCATCATGGTCAAGGCCGGCGACCCCACCGACGCCGTCATCAACGAGCTCGCCGACGCCATGGAGGAAGGCGACATCATCATCGACGGCGGCAACGCGCTCTACACCGACACCATCCGCCGGGAGAAGGCGATACGCGAGCGCGGGCTGCACTTCGTCGGCGCCGGGATCTCCGGCGGCGAGGAAGGCGCCCTGAACGGACCGTCGATCATGCCCGGCGGCCCCGCCGAATCCTACGAGTCGCTGGGTCCGCTGCTCGAAGAGATCTCCGCGCACGTCGACGGCGTGCCGTGCTGCACCCACATCGGCCCCGACGGCGCCGGCCACTTCGTCAAGATGGTGCACAACGGCATCGAGTACTCCGACATGCAACTGATCGGCGAGGCCTACCAGTTGCTGCGCGACGCGCTGGGTAAGACGGCGGGTGAGATCGCCGACGTGTTCGAGGAGTGGAACACCGGCGACCTGGACAGCTTCCTGGTCGAGATCACGGCGCAGGTGCTGCGCCAGACCGACGCCAAGACCGGCAAGCCGCTGGTCGACGTCATCGTCGACGAGGCCGAACAGAAGGGCACCGGCCGTTGGACGGTGAAGTCGGCCCTGGACCTCGGCGTTCCGGTCACCGGCATCGCCGAGGCCGTCTTCGCGCGGGCGCTCTCGGGCTCGGTGGCGCAGCGCAAGGCGACGACCGGATTGGCATCCGGTGACCTTCAGGGGCGCATAAGCCCCGCTGGCTCTGCAGCCGCAACTCAATTCACCGAGGACGTGCGTCAGGCTCTCTACGCGTCGAAGATCATCGCCTACGCCCAGGGCTTCAACCAGATTCAGGCCGGCAGCGCCGAATACGACTGGGCCATCACGCCTGGCGACCTGGCGACCATCTGGCGCGGCGGCTGCATCATCCGGGCCAAGTTTCTCAACCGGATCAAAGAGGCGTACGACGAGGACCCGGACCTGCCGACGCTGATCGTGGCACCCTACTTCCGCAGCGCGATCGAGGCGGCCATCGACAGTTGGCGGCGCGTGGTGGTGACCGCTACACAATTGGGTATCCCGATTCCGGGGTTCTCTTCGGCGTTGTCCTACTACGACGGGCTGCGCACCGAACGGCTGCCGGCCGCGCTCACCCAGGGCCTGCGCGATTTCTTCGGCGCACACACCTACGGGCGCATCGATGAGGACCCGGGCAAGAAGTTCCACACCCTGTGGAGCGGAGACCGAAGCGAAGTTCCTGCCTAGCGAGAGACGATGAAGTTCCTGGACGGGCACCGGCCCGGGTTCGACCTGACCTATAACGACGTGTTCATCGTGCCGAACCAATCCGATGTCGCGTCGCGGTTCGACGTCGACCTGTCTACGCTCGACGGCTCGGGGACCACCATCCCGGTGGTCGTCGCCAACATGACCGCGGTGGCCGGCCGGCGGATGGCCGAGACGGTGGCCCGCCGCGGCGGCATCGTGATCCTTCCGCAGGACCTGCCGATACCGGCCGTCCAGCAGATGGTCCAATTCGTCAAGAGCCGTGATTTGGTGCTCGACACCCCGGTGACGCTGGCGCCCGACGACTCGGTGTCCGATGCGACCGCGCTGATCCACAAGCGCGCCCACGGAGCCGCGGTGGTGTTGTTCGAAGGCCGGCCGATCGGCCTGGTGCGCGAGTCGTCGTGCGTGGGCGTGGACCGGTTCACCCGGGTACGCGACATCGCCGCCACCGATTTCGTCACCGCACCGGCGGGCACCGAACCGCGCAAGATCTTCGACCTGCTCGAACACGCGCCGATCGACGTCGCGGTGCTGACCCACCCCGACGGCACCCTGGCCGGAGTGCTCACGCGCACCGGTGCCATCCGCACCGGCATCTACAGCCCGGCCGTCGACCACTCGGGCCGGCTGCGGATCGGAGCGGCCGTCGGCATCAACGGCGACGTGGCAGCCAAGGCGCAGGCACTGGCCGAGGCCGGGGTCGACGTTCTGGTCATCGACACCGCGCACGGACACCAGGTCAAGACGCTGGACGCGATCAAGATGGTCGCCTCGCTGGACCTTGGCCTGCCGCTGGTGGCCGGAAATGTGGTGTCGGCCCAGGGCACCCGGGACCTGATCGAGGCCGGCGCCGGCATCGTCAAGGTCGGGGTCGGCCCCGGTGCCATGTGCACCACCCGGATGATGACCGGCGTGGGCCGCCCGCAGTTCTCCGCGGTGGTCGAATGTGCTTCCGCCGCAAGGGAACTGGGAGGACACGTGTGGGCAGACGGCGGCATTCGCCATCCGCGCGACGTCGCCCTGGCACTGGCCGCCGGTGCGTCGAACGTGATGATCGGGTCATGGTTCGCCGGCACCTACGAGTCCCCGGGCGATCTGATGCGCGACCGGGACAACCAGCCGTACAAGGAGAGCTACGGCATGGCGTCCAAGCGTGCGGTGGTCGCCCGCTCCGGCGCGGAAAGCCTGTTCGACCGGGCCCGCAAGGCGCTGTTCGAAGAAGGCATCTCCACCTCGCGGATGGGTCTGGACCCCGACCGGGGCGGCGTGGAGGACCTGATCGACCACATCACCTCCGGCGTACGCAGCACCTGCACCTACGTGGGCGCGGCCAACCTGGAAGAGTTGCATGCGCGGGCGGTGGTAGGGGTGCAGTCGGCCGCCGGTTTCGCCGAAGGGCATCCCTTGCCCACCGGCTGGTGAAGGCCCTATGAATCACTCCGGCACCCTGCTCAGCGTGCTGGCCATCCTGGCGCTGACCTTCGGCACCGCCTTGTTCGTCGCCGCGGAGTTCTCGTTGACCGCGTTGGACCGCAGCACGGTGGAGGCCAACGCCCGCGACGGAGACGCCCGCGACCGCTTCATCCGCCGGGCCCACCGCCGGCTGTCGTTCCACCTCTCAGGCGCGCAGCTGGGGATCTCGATCACCACACTGGGCACGGGCTACCTCACCGAGCCGCTGGTTGCGGCCCTGCCCCACCCGTGGCTGGACGCGATCGGGTTCTCCGACAAGTTGGCCGACACCGTCACCACCGCGCTGGCCCTGGTGATCGTGACGTCGGTGTCGATGGTCTTCGGCGAGCTGGTGCCCAAGTACCTGGGTGTCGCGCGGCCACTGCGGACCGCCCGTGCGGTGGTCGTGCCGCAGTGGTTGTTCTCGGTGGTGTTCACGCCGGCCATCCGGATGACAAACGGGGCGGCGAACTGGATCGTGCGCCGGCTCGGCATCGAGCCGGCCGAAGAACTGCGGTCGGCGCGCACCCCCCAGGAGCTGGTGTCGCTGGTTCGGACCTCGGCGCGGCGCGGCTCGCTGGACGACGTCACCGCGTCGCTGATGCACCGCTCGCTGCAGTTCGGCACGCTGACCGCCGAGGAGCTGATGACGCCGCGGTCCAAGATCGTCGCCCTGCAGACCGACGACACCGTCGCCGATCTGGTCGCCGCGGTCGCCGCTTCGGGGTTCTCGCGTTTCCCGGTCGTGCACGGTGACCTGGACGAGACCGTGGGCATCGTGCACGTCAAGCAGGCCTTCCAGGTGCCCGCGGCGGACCGGGCGCATACGGTGTTGCGGATGGTGGTCAAACCCGTCGCGGTGGTGCCCTCCACCCTGGACGGCGACGCCGTGATGGCCCAGATCAGGGCCAATGCCCTGCAGACGGCGATGGTGGTGGACGAGTACGGCGGCACCGCCGGCATGGTCACCATCGAGGATCTGATCGAGGAGATCGTCGGCGACGTCCGCGACGAGCACGACGACGCGACGCCGGATGTGGTGGCGTACGGCAGTGGATGGCGGGTCTCGGGCTTGCTGCGCATCGACGAGGTGCAGACCGCCATCGGTTACCGGGCGCCGGAAGGTCCGTACGAGACGATCGGCGGCCTGGTGCTGCGCCAACTCGGGCATATCCCGGTCGCCGGTGAGACCGTCGAGCTGCCCGCCCTGAACCGGGACGGCCTGCCGGACGAGACGATGCGCTGGCAGGCCAAGGTGGTGCGGCTGGACGGGCGCCGGCTGGACCTGCTGGAGCTCAGGGAACTGCCCCCGCTGGACCGGGGTGAGCGATGAACTCCATCGTGGCGGTGTTGCTGACGATCGTGCTGATCGCGGTCAACGGCTTCTTCGTCGGCGCCGAGTTCGCCCTGATCTCGGCCCGCCGCGACCGCCTCGAGGCACTGGCCGAACAGGGCCGGGCCAGCGCGGTCACCGTCATCCGTGCCGGCGAACAGCTGCCCGCGATGCTGGCCGGCGCTCAACTGGGTGTCACCGTGACGTCGCTGCTGCTCGGGCGGATCGCCGAACCGGCGTTCGCCTCGTTGCTCGAGTCGTCGTTCGAGCTGAGCGGCGTGCATTCCACCGTGCTGCACACACTGTCGTTCATCATCGCGCTGGGCTTGGTGGTGACGCTGCATGTGCTGCTGGGTGAGATGGTGCCGAAGAATATCGCGCTGGCCGGTCCGGAGCGCACCGCGATGTTGCTGGTCCCCGCGTATCTGCCCTACGTGCGTGCCGCGCGCCCCGTCATCGTGTTCTACAACAAGTGCGCGAACGGGATACTGCGGCTGCTCGGCGTCCAGCCCAAGGACGAACTCGACATCACGGTGTCCACCAAAGAACTCTCGGAGATGATCGCCGATTCGCTTTCCCAGGGTCTGCTCGACCAGGAGGAGCACGTGCGGTTGACCCGTGCACTGCGAGTACGTACCCGGGTGGTCGGAGACGTCGCGGTGCCGCTCGCGAAGGTGCACGCGGTTTCGGTGGCATCGGCCGGCGCCGGGCCCACGATCGGCGCGGTGGAGCAGGCGCTGGCGCAGACCGGCTACTCCCGTTTCCCGGTGGTGGACCGAGACGGGAACTACGTCGGCTACCTGCACATCAAGGACGTGCTCGCGCTCGGAGACGACCCGCACACGGTCATCGACCGATCGCTGGTGCGTCCACTGCCGACGATTCCCCAGTCCCTGGGATTGCCCGACGCGTTGTCGCGGATGCGCCGCAGCAACAGCCATCTGGCCCTGGTGACCGACGGCGACGGCACGGTGGTCGCCCTGGTGGCGCTGGAGGATCTGGTCGAGGACCTGGTCGGCAGCATGCGCGACGGGGCTCCCCGCGGTTGATCGACAAGCCCGTATGATCTGAGCGGCCGCGGGTACCGGTCAAGTGCTGTGGGGAAGGAAATCCCATGTGCCCGCGTTGCCAGGAAGCGATTCACACGGCCCGCCGCGTTGCAGCGGGCAAAGCTGTCAGCGCGCCGTGACCTGGCGTTCAGGATCGGCCGGGCTAGGCTCGTCGCGGCTGGTCGGACTACCTCTCGGTAGTCTGACGGTAGCCAGTCGGCGGGTTTGCAGTGGTTCGGTGACGCTGGTGAGGGGCCAGAAAGGCCATTACGGAGGAGAACAATGACTGATCGGGTGACTGATCGGGTGCCTGAAGGCAATTTGCGCGTGGCGCGGGTGCTCTACGACTTCGTGAACAACGAGGCACTGCCCGGCACCGGTATCGACCCGGACAGCTTCTGGGCCGGTGTAGACAAGGTGGTCACCGACCTCACCCCGCGCAACCAGGAGCTGCTGGCGATTCGCGACGACCTGCAGGCCCAGATCGACAAGTGGCACAAGCAGCGGGTGATCGCACCGGTCGACCAAGAGGCTTATCGGGAGTTCCTCACCGAGATCGGCTACCTGCGCCCCGAACCCGACGACTTCACCATCACCACTTCCGGTGTCGACGACGAGATCACCACCACCGCGGGCCCGCAGCTCGTGGTGCCGGTGCTGAACGCCCGGTTCGCGCTCAATGCTGCCAACGCGCGGTGGGGCTCGCTGTATGACGCGCTCTACGGCACCGACGTCATACCCGAGGACGACGGAGCAGTGAAGGGCTCGGGCTACAACAAGGTGCGCGGTGACAAGGTCATCGGCTACGCCCGTAAGTTCCTCGACGGCGCCGTGCCGCTGGCGTCGGGCTCCTGGGCGGACGCGACGGGCCTGAGCATCGAGGACGGACGGCTGCAGGTGGCGCTCGGGTCGCACTCGACCGGTCTGGCCAGCCCGGAGAAGTTCGTCGGTTACGCCGGTGAGCTCGGCTCGCCCAGCTGGTCGGTGCTGCTGGTCAACCACGGTTTGCACATCGAGATCCTGATCGACCCGCAGTCGCCGATCGGCCAGACCGACGCGGCCGGCATCAAGGACGTGGTTCTCGAGTCCGCGATCACCACCATCATGGACTTCGAGGACTCGGTGACCGCCGTCGACGCCGACGACAAGGTGCTCGGCTACCGCAACTGGCTCGGCCTGAACCGGGGCGACCTGGCCGAGGAGGTGAGCAAGGACGGCAAGTCGTTCACCCGCGTGCTCAACCCGGACCGCACCTACACCACCCCTGAGGGCGGGGAGCTGACGCTGCCCGGCCGCAGCCTGCTGTTCGTGCGCAACGTCGGGCACTTGATGACCAACGACGCCATCGTCGATGCCGAAGGTAACGAGGTGCCGGAGGGCATCCAGGACGCGTTGTTCACCGGTCTGATCGCCATCCACGGATTGCGCACAGGTGAGCACAACGGTCCGCTGCAGAACAGCCGCACGGGTTCGGTGTACATCGTCAAGCCGAAAATGCACGGCCCCGACGAGGTGGCGTTCACCTGCGAACTGTTCAGCCGCGTCGAGGACGTGCTGGGGTTGCCGCAGGCCACCCTCAAGGTCGGCATCATGGACGAGGAGCGGCGCACCACCGTCAACCTCAAGGCGTGCATCAAGGCCGCCGCCGACCGCGTCGTGTTCATCAACACCGGGTTCCTGGACCGCACCGGCGACGAGATCCACACCTCGATGGAAGCCGGCCCGATGATCCGCAAGGGCGCGATGAAGAACAGCACCTGGATCAAGGCCTACGAGGACGCCAACGTCGACACCGGTCTGGCTGCCGGCTTCAAGGGCAAGGCCCAGATCGGTAAGGGCATGTGGGCGATGACCGAGCTGATGGCCGACATGGTCGAGCAGAAGATCGGCCAGCCCAGGGCCGGCGCCACCACCGCGTGGGTGCCGTCTCCGACGGCCGCAACCCTGCACGCCATGCATTACCACCAGGTGGACGTGGCCGCCGTCCAGGACGAACTGGCGGGCAAGAAGCGGACCACCCTCGACGAACTGCTGACCATCCCGCTGTCCAAGGAACTGGCCTGGGCGCCGGAGGAGATCCGCGAAGAGGTCGACAACAACTGCCAGTCCATCCTCGGCTACGTGGTGCGCTGGGTGGAACAGGGCGTCGGTTGTTCGAAGGTTCCCGACATCCACAACGTCGCGCTCATGGAGGACCGCGCCACGCTGCGCATCTCCAGCCAGCTGCTGGCCAACTGGTTGCGCCACGGCGTGATCACCAGCGAGGACGTCCGGGCCAGCCTGGAACGGATGGCGCCGCTGGTCGACAAGCAGAACGAAGGCGACCGGACCTACCGGCCGATGGCGCCCAACTTCGACGACAGCATCGCCTTCCTTGCCGCACAGGAGTTGATTCTGGCCGGTGGCCAACAGCCCAACGGCTACACCGAGCCGATCCTGCATCGGCGTCGCCGGGAGTTCAAAGCACGCGCGGGTGCCTGATCCGGCGCTGCGGGGCAGCTACCTGAACACGATTCGACGGAGAGGACGCGGACACCGGCATGGGTAGGCACAGCAAGCCCGACCCCGGGGATTCCCTGCCCGACCGCGAGCCCGAGCCGTTCGACGAGTCTGTCGATGAGCCGCGATTCAGCGACGAATACGAGCAACCCGCCGTCGATGACTATCCCGACTTCGGTTTCCGTCCGGCCGACCCCGAGCCGCGGGCCGCGTGGGAGCCCTCGGTCGGTGAGCCACCGGTCGCTGAGCCGGTGGCAACTCCCCCACCGCCGCCGTTTCGGGCCAGTCACCGCGGGCTGCGGGACTGGCAGGGCGGTCACCGCAGCGCCGGTGGCCGCCGCGGAGTCAGCATCGGGGTGATCGTCGCGCTGGTCACCGTCGTCGTGGTGGTTGCCGGGGTGATCGTCTGGCAGTTCTTCGGTGACGCGTTGTCGCATCGTTCGCACACGGCCGCGGCGACCTGCGCGGGAGGCAAGGACGCCGTCGCCGTGCTGGCCGACCCGTCGATCGCCGACCAGGTCAAGGAGCTTGCCGACGGCTACAACAAGCAGGCCGGCCCCGTCGGTGACCGCTGTGTGGACGTGACCGTCAAAGCGGCCAATTCCGATGCCGTCATCAGCGGGTTCATCGGCAAATGGCCAGCCGATCTGGGTGCCCAGCCAGGCCTGTGGATTCCCGGTAGCTCGATCTCCGCGGCCAGGCTGTCCGGTGCAGCGGGTCAGAAGATCATCAGCGACAGCCGATCGCTGGTGAGCTCGCCGGTGTTGCTGGCCATCCGGCCCGAGTTCAGCCAGCAGTTATCGACGCAGAACTGGGCGGCCCTGCCCGGCCTGCAGTCGAACCCGGCGTCGCTGGGGAATTGGGGATCGTTGCGGCTGGCCCTGCCGGTCACCGGCAACGGTGACGCGTCGTTCCTGGCCGGTGAGGCGATTGCCGCGGCGTCGGCGCCCGCCGGTGCGCCGCCGATGGCCGGCATCGGTGCGGTCCGCACCCTGATCGGCGGGCAACCCAAACTCGCTGACGACTCCTTGACCGAGGCGATGAACGCATTGCTCAAGCCGGGCACCAAGGCCGAGGAGGTGACAGCGGCGCCGGTGCATGCCGTGGTCACCACCGAGCAGCAGTTGTTTGCGCGTGGCCAGTCGATCCCCGACGCGAAGAGCAAACTGGCATCCTGGACTCCGCCGGGGCCGGTCGCGGTGGCCGACTACCCGACCGTGCTGCTGAGCGGCTCGTGGCTGAAGCAGGAACAGACCACCGCCGCCAGCGCGTTCGCCCGGTACATGCACACCCCCGAGCAATTGGCGAAGCTGGCCAATGCGGGATTCCGGGTCAACGGTGTCAAGCCACCGAGCAGCCCGGTGACCAGCTTCGCGGCGCTGCCCTCGACCCTTTCGGTCGGAGACGAGTCCATGCGGGCAACCCTGGCCGACACCATGGCCACACCGGCCACCGGGGTCGCCGCAACGATCATGCTCGACCAGTCGCTGCCCAATGACGACGGCGGCGGCAAGACCCGGCTGTCCAACGTGATTTCGGCCCTCGAGAACCAGATCAAGGCATTACCGCCGAGTGCGGTCATCGGACTGTGGACCTTCGATGGCCGTGAGGGCCGAGCCGAAGTGCCGGCCGGGCCGCTGTCCGACCAGGTCAACGGCCAGCCACGCACCGCGGCATTGTCGGCGGCACTGGACAAGCAGTACTCATCGGGCGGCGGTGCCGTATCCTTCACCACCCTGCGCATGATCTACCAGGAAATGCAGGCCAATTACCGCGCCGGCCAAGAGAATTCCATTCTGGTGATCACCGCCGGGCCGCATACCGACCAGAGTCTGGACGGCCCCGGGCTGCAGGACTTCATCAAGAACAGCACTGACCCGGCCAAACCCATCGCGGTCAACGTCATCGACTTCGGTGGCGATCCGGACCGGGCGACGTGGGAAGCGGTCGCCCGGCTCAGCGGCGGCGGTTACCAGAACCTCTCGACCTCGGCCTCCCCCGATCTTGCCAGCGCGGTCAGCAATTTCTTGAGTTAGGGCTCGCACGTGCCGTTCACCCCGGATCCCAGGCTGTACCCCTTCGAGTCCCACTGGTTCGACAGCACACGGGGCCGTATCCACTACATCGACGAGGGGGACGGGCCGCCGATCCTGTTCTGCCACGGCAATCCCACCTGGAGCTTCCTGTACCGCGACATCATTGTGGCGCTGCGAAATGAGTTTCGTTGCATCGCACCGGATTACCTGGGCTTCGGGCTCTCCGAGCGCCCCGCCGGATTCGGGTACAAGATAGACCAGCATGCGGCTGTGGTCGGCGAGTTCGTCGATCACCTCGGTCTCGACGGATACCTGACCATGGGCCAGGACTGGGGCGGTCCGATAGGAATGGCCGTGGCGGTCGAGCGTGCCGACCGGGTGCGCGGGGTCGTACTGGGCAACACCTGGTTCTGGCCCACGGACGTGTTGACCACCAAGATCTTCAGTTGGGTGATGTCCAGTCCACCAATGCAATACGCGATCGTGCAGCGCAATTTCTTTGTCGAGCGGATGATTCCGGCCGGCACGACGCGGCGGCTCAGCCCGGCCGTGATGGAGCACTATCGGGCGGTGCAGCCGAACGCGCAAGCGCGTAAGGGCGTCGCCGAGATGCCCAAGCAGATCATGGCCGCCCATCCCCTGCTCGAACGGCTCGGCCGGGAGGTGCCGGCCAAGCTCGGCGCCAAACCGGCCCTGTTCGTATGGGGCATGAAGGATTTCGCCTTCCGGCCCGGACCGTCGCTGCCGCACCTGCGCGCGGCGTTCCCGGATCACGTGCTGGTCGAGTTGCCGACCGCCAACCACTTCATCCAGGAGGACGCGCCCCAGGAGATCGCCGCCGCGATCCTCGACCGGTTCGGCTAAAACTCACTGGTAGACCGTCGGTGGTACACAGGCGTGCGATCGACGCCGGTCAGACCTGAAAAACTCAAGCTCAGAGCCGGAAGTCCCCCATGCTGTCATCGTCGGCTTCCTCGTCGGTGTCGAGCAATGCCAGGTGCTGTGGCTGGAACCACTTGTTGAGCAGGAGGCGCAGCGGCACCAGCATCGCGATGAACAAGGGGAATAAGATCCCCGCCGGGCTGCTCTTGAGGATCCACAACACCACCAGACAGAGAAGCTGGACCAAGGTGAAGAGGTGGATGACCTTCCAGGGAACATGACGAACGTAGTGGGTGTTGGGATACAGGTTGCGGTCCGTCAACCACAGTTTCAACCGCGCATAGAAGTCCGTCCCGTTGAGGGTGGCGAAACCCATGAACAGGAACAGGCCGAAAAGTACCTCAATCGGAATTTTCTTGATGAGCGGCAACATGAAAAGCGAGGCCGCGATCAGGATGTGAATGGCGAGCGCGGAGACTCGATTTTCTCGGACAGCCAGGATGCGCTCGGCGCCGGAATCGTCGTCTTGCGACTGGTTTCCACCAAGTCCCTGTGACACATAGGTGTCGGTAGGTCGTCTGGTGGTCGCCAGACTCTTGACGTGGTTGAGGGAATGGACGGTGGCCGCGACAATCCAGGGCAAACCGAACACCGAGCACACCGCGGTGATGACGCCGACGACAGCCAGGTCCAGGTGATAGCCGCCACCTTTTCGGAGGGCATGCGAAGGATTGTTGACCAGACGAGTCGTAATATTCTGGTCGAGAAACAGCAGAACGGTGACCAGGATAGCCGGCGCGAGGCAGGCGAAAATCAGCCAGACGGGCACCGAGAACATGTCGACGAGCCAGGACCGGCCGGTGGTGGTGCCCAGATGGTCAGGAATGGCCACGTCCGCCACCTTGACCTCCGGCAACGCCAACGCGAATATTGTCATCAGCGCTATGGCGATGGTGGGCCCGAAATCTGCCACGAATTCCCGGAACCTGCGCTGGACATACCTGGTCTGCAGGAAAGTCTTGAAGGTGCGGGCCAACAGGAATGTCCCCAGTGCCAGGACCACGGTCATCAGGGCGGTCGCGTCGTTACGCGGTGACGCGGTGAAGGGCGACACCACGGAGCGCGCTGCTTCGAAGATGAAGATGACGGCGATGAGGACGGCGAAGATCTCGTCGACGAAGCGGGTGAAGAACTTCATGAGCGCGCTGGCATCGGTCACAGCGAGGACGAGCATGAGAATGCCCGACCAGACACCTACCCAGGCATAGACCGGCAAAAAGGGAAGGTCGAAACGCTGGCACATTGTGTACAGCAGGCCGGTGAAGATGACGATGGGGCCGGTGCCGCCCAAGATTGTCAGGGGTTGGGCGGAGAAAAGCGCGAACAGGATTCCGCCCAAGGCGGTTGCCACAATCATTTCCACGATGCCGATCTCACCGTGGGTCATGACACTGGTGAGGCCACCGAAGGCAATAGCATTCGCAAGGCAGGCGAAAAAAAGAAAACTCACCGACGCTACGACTTTCGAATGCAGCCCGTCCTTGAAGTCGCTGACGTAGAAAGGCAGCTTCCGCTGCACATCCGCCCGAAGACCGCCGCCCAATCGGCCGGTGTAGGTCAGGAGGCCGACCTCCTGCGCTTGTGGGGCGTCCGACACGCTGCTCCGTTTGTGTGACACGTTTTCCACCCTATTCGACACAGTGAGGAGCACTCAGCGACTTTCAGGTAAGTCTTCGATGCCTGAACGGGTGAGGACGAGTGCGCCTGCCGATCGCCGATCCGTTACAGCGCCCGTGCCGGCAACCCTGCACTACGAAATCCCAGCGAGCCGCGAATCTCGTTGCGGTGGAACCTATTCGCAAGACGAGACCACTCGTAGCAGGCAAGGATCTCTCGCCCAGCTTGAACCAGGGTCCGGTGGCGGTGCCGGCACCATCACACGACTTATCACCCCGAGTTACGCCGACTAAGCATCCTCGAAGCGCAGGCGGCTTGACATAGGGATCTCATGCGAACGCCTCCGCGGGCGGGCACGAGCAGACCAGGTTGCGGTCGCCGTACGCGCCGTCGATGCGACGCACCGGCGGCCACACCTTGGGCCGGAATGCCTTGCCCAACGGGTAGGCGGCTTCCTCCCGCGTATACGGGTGACTCCACTCCGAGGTCACCAGGCACTCGGCGGTGTGGGGTGCCCCGCGCAACGGGTTGTCGTCCACCGGCCACTGCCCGGACCCGACGCGATCGATCTCGCCCCGAATCCCGATCATCGCGTCACAGAACGCGTCCACCTCGGCCAGGCTCTCACTCTCGGTGGGCTCCACCATCAGCGTGCCGGCCACCGGGAAGCTCATGGTCGGTGCGTGAAAGCCGTAGTCTGCCAGTCGCTTTGCCACGTCGTCGACCGTCACACCGGTTGCTTTGGTGATACCGCGCAAGTCCAGGATGCACTCGTGGGCGACCATGCCGTTCTCCCCGGTGTAGAGCACCGGGAAGTACTCGTCGAGGCGCCGGGCAATGTAGTTGGCCGAGGCGATCGCGGTCAGAGACGCGGCCCGCAGGCCCTCGCCGCCCATCATCCTGATGTAGGCCCAGCTGATCGGCAGGATCGACGCCGACCCGTAGGGCGCGGCGGACACCGGGTGTCCCTGCGGCAACTCGGGTGCGTACACGTGGCCGGGCAGGAACTCCGCCAGGTGTGAGCGCACCGCCACCGGCCCGACGCCCGGACCGCCGCCGCCGTGCGGGATGCAGAACGTCTTGTGCAGGTTCAGATGGCTGACGTCGCCGCCGAACTTGCCCGGCCGGGCCAGGCCGACTAGTGCGTTGAGGTTGGCGCCGTCGACGTAGACCTGTCCGCCGGCGTCGTGTACGGCGGCGCAGATTTCGGCGATATCGTGCTCGTAGACGCCGTGGGTGGACGGGTAGGTGATCATCAGCGCCGACAGCCGGTCTGCGTGTTCGCTGACCTTGGCGCGCAGGTCGGCGAGGTCGACGTCGCCGTTCTCCAGGCAGCCCACCACCACCACCCGCATCCCGGCCAGCGCCGCCGAGGCGGCGTTGGTGCCGTGCGCGCTGGACGGGATCAGGCAGATGTCCCGGTGCGGTTCGCCGCGGCTGGCGTGGTAGTCGTGGATCGCGAGCAGGCCCGCGTACTCGCCCTGCGAACCCGCGTTGGGTTGCAGCGAGACGGCGTCGTAGCCGGTGATGGCGACCAGCCAACCTTCCAGGTCAGCGATCAACCGGCGCAGGCCGGGGGTGTCGGAGGCCGGGGCGAACGGGTGCTGGCGCCCGAACTCCGGCCAGGTGATCGATTCCATCTCAGCGGCGGCATTGAGCTTCATCGTGCAGGAGCCGAGCGGAATCATGCTGCGGTCCAAGGCGATGTCCTTGTCCGCCAGCATGCGCAGGTAGCGCATCATCGATGTCTCGGTGCGATACCGGTGAAACGCCGGATGCGTCAAGAAATCCGATGTGCGCGAATGGATTTCGGCGTGTGCAGGCTCAACCGCCGACACCCCGAAGGCGTCCAGTACCGCCGCGACGTGGGCGTCGGTCGTCGTTTCGTCGCACGCCACCGAGACGTGGTCGGCGTCGACTCGCCAGAGGTTGATTCCAGCGGCCTTAGCCGCGGCCACCACCGCGTCGGCGCGGCCGGGAACGTGCGCCAGCACGGTGTCGAAATAGGTGTCGTGCACCAGCGCCTCACCCAGCGCGCCGGCGATCGTCTCGGCGTGGGAATGCACCCGGCGCGCGATGTCGGTCAGACCCTCGGCACCGTGGTAGCTGGCGTACATGGCGGCCATCACCGCCAGCAGCACCTGCGCGGTGCAGATGTTGCTGGTCGCCTTGTCGCGGCGGATGTGCTGTTCGCGGGTCTGCAATGCCAGGCGGTAGGCCGGCGTGCCGTCACTGTCCACCGATACCCCGACCAGCCGCCCGGGCAGCTGCCGGGCGTGCTTGGTGTGCACCGCCAGGTATCCGGCGTGTGGGCCGCCGAATCCCATTGGCACGCCGAACCGTTGGGTGGTGCCGAACGCCACGTCGGCGCCGATTTCGCCGGGCGGGGTCAGCAACGTCAGCGCCAGCAGGTCGGCCCCGATGGCCACCAGCGCCCCACGATCGTGCGCCTGGCGCACCAGCGCGCTCCAGTCGGTGATCCGACCGCTGGCACCGGGCAATTGAGCGATCACCCCGAAGAAGTCGCCTCCGTCCGGCAGATCCGGAAGACCGCAGCGCAGGTCGGCGGTGACGATCTCGATGCCCAGCGGCGTGGCCCGGGTGGACAGGATCGCGGCGGTCTGGGCGAATACGTCTTCGTCGACGACCAGGCGGCCGCCGGCACCTTTCCCGCGGAAGGCGCGGTGCATCAGCGTCATCGCCTCGGCGGCGGCCGTTCCCTCGTCGAGCATCGACGCGTTGGCGACTTCGAGGCCGGTGAGGTCGGTGACCATCGTCTGAAAATTCAACAGCGCTTCCAGCCGGCCCTGGCTGATCTCGGGCTGGTACGGCGTGTAGGCGGTGTACCAGGCCGGGTTCTCCATGATGTTGCGCAGCAGGACCGGCGGGGTCAGCGTGTCGTAGTAGCCCTGCCCGATCATCGACACCGCGACGGAGTTGCTGTCCGCCAGCGCGCGCAGCTCGGCCAGCGCCTCGGCTTCACTGGCGGCAAGCGGCAGCCGGTCCAGGCCCGGGGCGATACCGGTGCCGGTCAGCCTGTCGAGGATGCCGGAGGGTAACGCCTTGGCCGCCAGATCGTCGAGCGAGTCGACGCCGATGACGTCGAGCATGGTCGCAACGGCGGAGCTGTCCAAACCTATGTGCCGGTGTGCGAACGTGGAATGGTCGGACACGGAGCTACTCCTGACATGAGAGGACGACGGGTCCTCTCCCTCTGTCTTCACCCGTGCAACGGGCGCCTGAGAGATTCGGCGCGCGAAGCGCCTTTCCCCATCGGCGGGCTGTGTTTCATGACCGGTGCCCGGTCGAGCCACTTTCCAGAGGCATCGTTGTCTCGGGCGGTCCGGGTGCCTGAGAGGTTGACGGAGAGGTATTGCTCCTTCGGCGTCCGTAGCTGGCGGCCACGGAACTCTCCCGCGCGAGTGCGATGCGCGGTCCAGTTTACCTCTGCTGTCGAGTCAGCCGATCTTGCGGTCGCGGTGCTTGCGGCGCGAGGCCAGCTCGTCCTCCGGCGCGGCGATCGACTCGCCCCCGTCGGCCCGCTCACCGGGGAAGTCGGCGATGACGCCAGTCAGCTCGCGCATCGCTCCCGACACGGCGATGCCGAACACACCCTGGCCGCCCTGCAGCAGGTCGACGACCTCTTCGGCCGACGTGCACTCATAGACGCTGGTGCCGTCGGAGAACAGGGTGATGTTGGCCAGGTCCTGGACCCCCCGCTGGCGCAGGTGGTCAACCGCGACCCGGATGTTGTGCAGCGAGATCCCGGTGTCCAGCAACCGCTTGACGATCTTGAGGACCAGGATGTCCTTGAAGGAGTAGAGGCGCTGACTGCCCGATCCCGCCGCGCTGCGGATGGAGGGCACCACCAACGAGGTGCGGGCCCAGTAGTCCAGCTGGCGGTAGGTGATGCCGGCGATCTGACAGGCGCTCGGTCCGCGGTAACCCACCAGCTCGTCGGGCACGGAATCGTCGGGGAACAGGCCGGGCTGCACAGGATCGGGCACGCCTTTCGGCGCGGTGGCCGGGTGGTCAGCAAGATCCAGCTGTCCTTGACGTGGCTGCTCGCTCACGGTGCTTCCTCTCGCCGATCGCGCTGTTGTCAGTAGCTGCGGCATTGGCTGCCCCAACAGCCACGTTATCTCAGCTGCGAGTGTTAGAGAGCATACGCTGTTCGGTGGCTGCCGTGCTCTGGGTCGATCATCAACTCGTCACCAAAGTATGGCTGGCGGCTTGGTCAGTGGGTGATATCTGCCAGGCGTGTCGACAATCCGTTGTGTGATATGAGACGCATCCGTGACCCGGACCGGGTAGTTGTGCGCGGCCGTACCGGACCAGGAGTTCGATTCAGGTCGCCTTGAAGTCGTCCGGTGAGACGCTGTCAAGAAATTCCTTGAATTTCTCCACCTCGTCTTCGCGGACGGCACTGCCGGATTCTTCGTCGCTCTCGTCCGGAATCAGCAGACCGGCCTGGGCGAGCACTGCCTCCTCGACGTAGATCGGCACCCCTACCCGCAGCGCGATCGCCACCGAATCCGAAGGCCGGGCGGACACCTTGATGTCGCGATCGAAGATCAGGTCCGCGTAGAAGGTGCCTTCCTGCAGATCCACGATTCGCACCTCCTTGAGCGAATGCCCAAGCGCGGCAATGAGATCCCTGATCAAGTCGTGAGTCAGCGGCCGGGGCGGCTCTACCCCTTGCTGCTCGAGCGCGATCGCCGCGGCCTCCGACTGGCCGATCCAGATCGGCAGGTAGCGGTCACCATTTGCCTCGCGCAGCAACAACACCGGCTGGTTCTGCGGCTGCTCGACGCGAATGCCGACAACACGAACTTCACCCATCTGCGTCTGCCCTCCGCACGCGCTGCTTTGACTCGTTCCGCCGGATACCAGCTGTCGAAGGAAGTCTAGTCCTCAGCGGTGCAGAACGTCGCGAACGGCGGACTTGATCAGTGAGGTGTGCAACGTGATTGCGAGCGCGGCGACCTCTCGCGCCAAGTCGTCGGCACGGTCGCGCGCACCGGCCTTGTCCGCCTTGACCAGAGGCCCGGCGATCTGGGCGATCAGGTCCGACTGCCGGTCGGCCGCAGAACGGAACGCCCGCAGGTGCCTGGGTTCGACGCCGTAGTCGGCCAGCGCCCTCGCACACTGCAGGATCACCACGGCGTGTTCGTCGAAGAACCCCGCCGGCCCGGTGGTGATCACGCCCGCCTTCAGCAGGGCGGTCAGCAACTCGTCGTCGACTCCGGAGCGTTCCAGTAGGTCCTCGCGACTGAGCCGGATGCGAGTCGGTGCCACCGATTCGGAGCCGGCTTCGGATCCGGCGCCGTCGGACACCGACACCAATCGCGGTACCCCGTAGGGAGATCCGAATGCCGGCAGCTCCCCATCGGGCAGGGCGTCCAGCTGAGCCCTGATCACCTTCAGGGGCAGGTAATGGTCCCGCTGAGCGGTGAGAATGAAGCGCAGTCGCGCACAGTCGTACGCCGTGAACCTCCGATAACCCGACGCCGCCCGTTGCGGCGTCACCAGCCCCTCGGCCTCCAGGAAACGAATCTTGGAGATTGTGACGTCGGGAAAGTCCGGTCGCAGCAGATCCAGGACCGCCCCGATCGACATCCCGGCGAGCGCGGGGCTATCGGGCGCGCTCACTGGCCCCCGGATCCCCCGTCGTCGTCACCCTTGGGGCCGGTGAGGAAGACCAGACGGAACTTACCGATCTGCACCTCGTCGCCGTTGGCCAGCACGGCCGAATCGACCGGTTCACGATTGACGTAGGTGCCGTTGAGGCTACCGACGTCGACGACGTTGAACTCGCCGCCTTCCAAACGGAATTCGGCGTGCCGACGGCTGACCGTCACGTCGTCGAGGAAGATGTCGCTGTCGGGATGCCGACCGGCGGAGGTGATGGCCTGATCCAGCAGGAAGCGGGACCCGGCGTTGGGTCCGCGTTTGACGACCAGCAACGCCGAACCCGCCGGGAGTCCCTCCACCCCGGACACGGAGCTCTCGCTGCCCGACTGAGCGGGCGCGTCCAGTTCGTTGAGGAAGTCGGCGCGGAAGACTGAGGTCGTCTCCACGGTGACTTCGTCATTCTGGTCGTTATCCATTCCCGTCACCCGCTGCTCCTCACTGGCCGCTGTGGCGTTGTCTGACCGGGCCGTTCGGCCGGCCGCCCACTCGGATCTACCGCTGCTACTGCGCTGCTGCCCACTGCTTGAAATAACCGATGTCTTGACCGTACCGCGCACGTGTCGGCCGTGTGCCGACCACTGCAGGATCCTAAGCCCGACATCCCGGCTTCTCCTATAGCCATGCCGGATCCCCCACGCGGTCGCGCATCGTGCCACGCAACGCTTTCGGGACCTTAGCAATCGTCATTCGGTCAGCGTGCCGCGGTACGCCTGCGCGTCGAGCAGGCCCGCGAGCGCTTCATCGAGTGCGGCGGCATCGGCGCCGTCGACCTGCAGCTCCAGCAACCAGCCTGCGCCGTACGGATCGGAGTTCAACAGCTGCGGAGTGCTGTCCAGATCTGCGTTGACGGCCGACACCTTGCCCGACACCGGGGCGTAGAGATCCGACACGGATTTCGTCGATTCGACTTCGCCGAAGGAATCGCCGGCGCTGACCTCGGTGCCCACGTCGGGCAGCTGCACGAATACGACGTCGCCGAGCGCCGACTGAGCGAAATCGGTGATCCCGACCCGGACGGTGTCTTCCGCGCTGCGGCGAACCCACTCGTGTTCGGCGGTGTAGTGCAGATCGGACGGGATATCGGTCACGGTGATCCTGTTCTGGTCGCGTCGTTCACTTGCCGGGCTGAGCGTATTGGTGCGGTTTCAGTTGTCGCAAGGTGGTCACCTCGAGGCGGTCGGCCTGTTGCACCGTCATGCGTCCACCCACCCGCTTGACGCTGTCCTCCGCGCCACCGGGGATGTTCATGGCCGCGGCGAGCGTGGGCGGATCACCAATCGCCAGAAGCGAATACGGCGGCGCGAACGCCTTGCTGTCGATGGTCAAGGCACCCGCCGAACCGGTCACCCAGGTGTCCACTCCGACGCGCACGGACTGGCGGGCATCGTCGATTTCGATCGCCTCGGCGCCGGCGGCGCGCAACTCGTTGATCACGTCGAGCAACACCTCCGGCGCCACTCCCGGTCCGGGGTCCTCGATCTTCACCGTGACACCTGGGCCGGTTGCCCCGACCACCCCGGCCAGAATGGACAACGCGGCCAGTCGGGCCTGTGCGCTTTCGATGGCGGCCTGATCGGTGTTGCCCGACGCCTGCAACGCATTAATGGTGTTCTGCAGGTCGGCGACTTCGGTGCTCAATGTCGCTTCGCGCTGCCGGAGCGAATCCAGCAGGACCAGCAGGTCTGCGGGGCGAGCGGTCTCCAGGGAGTCGCCGGACTCGTTCTGCCGCACCTGGGTGACGATCGCGACACCCAACACCAGGCACAGCAACGCCGCCAGGGTGCCGAATATCAGCCGGGACCTGCCGCCGCTCAACATCGCCCGCAGGCCGGTCCGGCGCAATGGCCTGATGCCCGGACGCGGCCGGTTCCCCGGCAGTTCATGCCGGCCGCGCTGCGCAGGCTTCGCTGCCGGCGGTTCCGGGGAATCCTGGGTCACCTGCACCTCATTCCGTCAGGCTCCGAACAGCCGGCGCCGCAGCGCGGCGGCGTTGCCGAAGATCCGGATTCCCAGCACGACGATGATCGCGGTCGACAATTGGGTGCCGACGCCGAGTTGGTCGCCGACGTAAACGATCAAAGCCGCGACCAGAACATTGAAGACAAACGACACGACGAACACCTTCGGGTCGAAAATGCGTTCCAGGTAAGCGCGCAGCCCGCCGAACACCGCATCCAGTGCGGCAACCACCGCGATCGGCAGATAGGGCTGGATGACCTCGGGGACGCTGGGATGGAACACCAGACCCAGGACGATGCCGATGGCCAGTGCGGCGATTCCGATCACTTGGGCCCAATCTCTCTGGCGAACTTGACGTCCCGATTCGCTCCCGCGGGCAAAACCAGACTGTCGCCCGGGTCGACGCTGACGCCCACCCCGTAGGAGGCCTCCAGCAGCCTAAGCCGACGCAATCCGGGACTGCGATCGAAGGCGTCGCGCATCGACTTGGGCGGACCAACCGCAAGAATGGTGTACGGACTGGTGGTCGGATTGTTGTCGACCAGGATCGCTCCGCCGGCCTGCCGGATGGTGACGTTGGGCCCGATCCTGGCGCCGTCCACCGAGACGGCCTCGGCGCCGCTGGCCCACAGCGAATTGACGACGAGCTGCAGGTCGCGGTCGAGAATGATCTGCTGACTGCCGCTGACCCGTTGCTTGGAGGCGTCGGAGAGATTGGGGCCGGCGCCCGGATCGGTCACGGTCACCGTGAGTCCGGGGCCGCTCACCGGGGTGCTGGCCGCCGCGAGGCTGAGTGCATCCAGAAGGTTCAGCAGGCGCTGGCCCTCGGCATTCTCAGCCAGGGCCCGCCGCTGTACCTCGTCGACCTTCGCCGACAACGCGCTGCGCTGCTGGGCCAGCCGGGTGGCCGTAGCCTCGGTCAGGCGCACGTTGGTGGCCAGCAGTTGCTGCGCGGAGCGTACGCCGGGAGCGACCGAGCGTGCCTGCGCTAACGCAGCTGCGAACACGGCCGCCACCAAGGTCGCGGCCAGCGCCTGCCACATCCAGCCAAGGGCCCGGTCGCGTCCGCTCGGCGGCGCGGTGCGGGCCCGGCGTTCGGCGGCCGCCGCGGCGTACCCGGGGTCGAGATGCTCGGACAGCAGCGCCCGCAACAGCGAGGGCACCGGGATGCGCTGTGGGCGGGCCGCGTGCGTGCTGTAGCCGGCGTTGGGGTCATACCCGCCGAGCATCCGATCCGGATCAGCCATGCCCGACCTTCGGCATCCGGCGCATCACCAGGACCATCTGCACGACGTACAGCACGAACGCCCACAGGTACATGTACATGCCCCAGATCAGAAACGCCCAGCCGCAGGCCAGCACCAAGCGGCTCCACAGGGCGTCCCACTGGCCCAGTAAGACCAGCGGAAATCCGGACATCAGCGCAAAAGTCGCAGCCTTGCCCACATAGGTGACCGGCAGCGCCGACAGGCCGCGGCTCCACAGCAGCGGCAGCGTCCCGGCCAGTGCCGCGTCGCGGGCCAGCAGAGTCAGCACGAACCACCACGGAGCGATGTCGCTGATCGCGAAGACGATCGGCACCGTGACCATGTAGAGCCGGTCGACCGCAGGATCGAGCAGCATGCCCAGCCGCGACTGCTGATTCAGCAGGCGGGCGATCTTGCCGTCCGCCCAGTCCGAAACGCCGCTGAACATCAGGATCGCCACCGCCCAGCTGTAGGTGTGGGTCACCAGCATCAGGTAGACCAACACCGGAATGAGCCCAAGGCGGATGACACTCAGCACGTTGGGCACCGTCAGCACCCGGTTCTGCGTGAGCACTGGCTCCATGTGCCGTGACATTAGCCGGATGACCGGGTGCTCCGCACAACGGGAGCGGCGCAGGAATCCGGTCGAGCGTGAAGCTGGCTTCACCGTCGGACGCGAGCGTGAAGCTGGCTTCACCGTCGGTGACGACGACTCAGCGGAACACGCCGGGCAGGCTCAGGGTGGACAACGTGTCGTCGGACAATGGGTTGTCGTTGACCATGTAGGTCCATGTCGACGTCGGGCGCGCCAATTTGGACAGGTCCAGACCCGGCTCGTCCTCGAGCAGGTTCGCCGTCTCGAACGTCTGCTGAGCGGCCTCGATAGCGTCCGCGGCCAGCGATGCGAACGCGTCCACGGCCATCCGGTGGAACTCGTCGAGGGGGTTCTGCCGGCCCAGCGCGCGCAGGTGGATGCTTTCCCGGATGTCGGCCAGGTAAGCCAGGTGATCGGCCCAACCACGGTCCAGGTGGTACAGCATGATCAGCCGGCAGATCTCCTCCAGCCGTTCCTCAGAAAGCTCCTCGCGCAGTTCCTTATAGCGCTTGGGGGCCAGTTCCTCCAGCTCTTCGCGCGCAGTCGCGGTGCGCAGCAGGGTGTTTCGCCTATCGACGATAATTGCGCGCTGCTGGGCGATCAGCTGGTTGTAACGCCAGGTGTTGGCGTGCACATCGAGCAGTCGGCCTTCGGCGACGCGCTGCGCGTGGTCGAGCAGGCCATCTGTCTTTGGGCTGAGGATCCGGCCGTCCTCGTCGGTTTCGGTGGGCAGCTTGTTGCTGTCGAGATTGGCCGCGACCACGTCGTCTTCCCAACTCGAGAAGAACACCGACGAACCGGGGTCGCCCTGGCGTCCCGCCCGTCCGCGCAGCTGGTTATCCAGTCGCTCGGTGTGATGCCGGCCGGTGCCGACCACATGCAGCCCGCCCAGTTCGGCGACCCGGTCGTGGTCGGATTCGTCGGACCCGCCCAGCCTGATGTCGGTGCCGCGCCCGGCCATCTGGGTCGAAACGGTGACCGAGCCGTAGGTACCGGCCTCGGCGATCACCTCGGCCTCCTCGGCGTCGTTCTTCGCGTTCAGCAGCACCGCCGGAACGCCGCGGCGCGTCAGCCGCTCGTACAGTTCTTCGGATTCCGCGACGTCACGGGTCCCGACGAGCACCGGCTGGCCGGTCTCGTGCACCTCGGCGATGTGCTCGACGATCGCGTCGTTCTTGGCGGCGGCGGTGATGTAGACGCGGTCGGACTCGTCCTCGCGAATATTGGGGGTGTTCGGCGGGATCGGCGAGACCCCCAACTTGTAGAACTGCCGCAGCTGCTCGCCGGCGGCCAACGCGGTGCCGGTCATGCCGCACACCGTGGTGTAGCGGTTGATCAGCGCCTGCACCGTGATGGTGTCGAGCACCTCGCCGGTTTCGGTGGTCTCGATGCCCTCCTTGGCCTCGACGGCGGCCTGCAGGCCGTCCGGCCAGCGCTGCAACTGGGCGATACGGCCGCGGGACGCATTGATCAGGTGCACCGCGTCGTCGCGCACGATGTAATGGACGTCGCGCTGCAGCAGCACATGGGCGTGCAGGGCCACGTTGACCTCGGTGAGCGTGGTGCCGACGTGTTCCTCGGAGTACAGGTCGATGCCGCCGAGCGCCTTCTCGAGCTTGCGGGCGCCGAGTTCGGTCAGGTGGACGTTGCGGCTGTCGGCGTCAGTGGCGAAGTAGTCCTCGGCGTTCTTGTGGTTGACGAGCTGGCCGACCAGCTTGATGATCTCCAGCCGCGGGGTCTCCCGGTGTGTGGTGCCGGCGAGTACCAGCGGTACCAGGGCCTCGTCGACCAGCACCGAGTCGGCCTCGTCGATCAACGCGACATCCGGGTTCGGCGACACCAGGTCCTCGACGTCGGTAACCAGCTGGTCGCGCAGCACGTCGAAACCGATCTCGTTCACCGATGCGTAGGTGACGTCGCAGTCGTAGGCCGCCCGGCGGTCCTCACTCGTCGACTCGGCGGTGATCCAGCCGACCGTGAGTCCCATCGCCTCGATCAGCGGCCCCATCCACTCCGCGTCGCGGCGGGCCAGGTAGTCGTTGATGGTCACCACGTGCACGTGCCGGCCGGCCAGCGCGTAGCCCGCGGCCGCGATCGCGCCGGCCAGCGTCTTGCCTTCACCGGTGGCCATCTCGATCACGTCGCCGGCCAGCATGCGCAGCGCCCCGAGCAACTGCACATCGAACGGTCGCAGTCCGGTCGCGCGCTCGGCCGCTTCGCGCGCGATCGCGAGGAACTGCGGAATGTCGGCGGAGTCGGCCAGATCGTCCAGATTGAGCAGCCCGGCGGCCTTCCTCAGCTTCTCGTCGCTGAGATCCGCGGCTTCCTTCTCGTACTCTTCCGAATCGGTGACCACGGCCATCGAGCGGCTGCGGTTCTTTTCGGTGGTGGCACCGAGCAGGCGCCAAAAGCGGCTGCTCAGCCGTCCGGGCTGGGAGCGGGTGGTCTTCGGCACAGCCCAACGGTACGCGAACTGCGGACCGGTCCGATCAGGCCAGGTTTGATCGGCGCGGGTAGGCGACGGCCGGGTCGGTGAGGACGTTGACCACGGCCGGCAGCCCGCTGGCGAAGGCGCGTTCGAGCGCTGGGCGGAGCTCGGCCGGCGCCGACACCAACTCGCCGTGGCCGCCCAGCGCGCGTGCCACCTCGTCGTAGCGCGTGCCCGGGCGCAGGTCGGCGACGACCGAGTATCCGTACAACGCCTCCATGGGGTGTTTCTCCAGCCCCCAGATGCCGTTGTTGCCCACTACCGACACCACCGGCACCTGGTGCCGCACCAAGGTGTCCCACTCCATGCCGCTGAAGCCGAATGCGCCGTCGCCCTGCAGCAGAACCACCTGGCGTTCCGGCCGTGCGAGTTTGGCCGCCAGTGCATAGCCGGGACCCGAACCGAGGCAGCCGAACGGGCCGCTGTCCAACCAGCACCCCGGCTGGTAGCTGTCGATCACCCGGCCGGCGTAGGACCCGAAGTCGCCGGCGTCGATGACGACGATGGCGTCGCGGTCGAGCAGCGGAGCCAGCTCGGCGTACACGCGCATCGGATGCAGCGGGATGCGGTCCTCGGCGAGTTCGGCCTTCTCCTGATCGCGCGCGGACGTCTCGACCGCCCGAAGCCCATCGAGCCACTCCTGATGTTCGGACGTACCCGATGCAGCCAGCCCCGACAGGATCTCGGTGAGGTCGCCGTAGAGCTCGGCCGCTACCGGACGCGGATGGGCCCGTTCGGGGCGGGCCCGGTCGATCGCGATGAGCTGGGTGTCCGCCCCGAAAACCCCGCCGAAGCCGAGCCGGAAGTCCATCGGTACCCCCACGATTAGCGCCACGTCGGCTCCGCCCAGTGCTTTCGAGCGGGCCCGGGAGAAGGCCAGCGGGTGATCGGCCGGCACCGCACCGCGCGCCATCCCGTTCATCAGCACCGGGATGCTCAACTGCTCGGCAAGTCCGAGCAACGCGGTCTCGCCTCGTCCCCACCACACGTTGGTGCCGGCCATGATCACCGGTCGCTGGGCCCTGGTCAACAGGTCGACTGCGCGGTCCAGCGCATCGGCATCGACGGTGGGCGGCTTCGGGAGCTCGCGCAGTGCGCCGGGCCGGCCGTCGTCGTCGGACAGCGAAAACACGTGATCCATTGGGAAGTCGACGAATCCCACGCCCGACGGGGCACCGACCGACGCCTGCAGGGCCCGGTCGACAAGCACGCCCGCGTCGTGGGCGGATTGTGCGGTGGCGGCGAAGCGGGTCAGCGGCGCCACGAACGGCACATGGTCGATCTCCTGCAGCGAACCCATCCCCCAGCGCAGCGCCGGCGCCCGGCCGCCGAGCACCACCAGTGGGGATTGGTTCTGTTGTGCCGCCGCCATGGCGCTCATCCCGTTGGTGATCCCCGGGCCGGCGGTCAGGGCGGCCACACCGGGCACCCGGGTCACCTTGGACCAGCCTTCGGCGGCGAACGTCGCGGTCTGTTCATGGCGGGTGTCGATCAACCGGACGCCCTCTTCGCGACAGCCGTCGTAGATCGAGAACAAGTGGCCACCCGACAACGTGAAGAGCGTGTCGATGCCGCTGGCCTTGAGCCGACGGGCGATGAGCCGGCCGGCGTGCATGGTTTCGGTAGGGGCGGCTGGCGGGGTCATCTCGGTCATATCGAAAAAGCCTAGCCATCCCGCTTCGGGTACCTTCGCCGGAGGATTTCTGTTGCTCCGTCGCTCAGAACACCTCGACTGTGAGGAGACAAGGCCGTGGGTCCGAAGCCCTTTACACCGTCGATCGACTGGTCCCACGCGCTGGTGGATTCGCTGCGGTGGACCGCCATCGCGTGGACGATCAGCGCGTTCTGTGTCCTGGCCGCGCTGGTGCTGTTTCGGTTCCTGACCCCGTGGGGCCGGCAGTTCTGGCGGATCACCGGGCGATACTTCACCGGTCGGCACAGCGTCCGGGTGTGGCTGATGTTCGGCGTCCTGCTGCTGTCCGTGGTGATGGCGGTTCGGCTGAACGTGTTGTTCAGCTATCAGGGCAACGACATGTACACCGCCCTGCAGAAGGCCTTCCAGGGTGCCGCCGGTGACAATGATGCCGTCAAAAACTCTGGGGTGCACGGCTTTTGGATGTCCATCGGGATCTTCAGCATCATGGCGGTGATCCACGTCGCCCGGGTGATGGCCGACATCTACCTGACGCAACGATTCATCGTCGCCTGGCGGGTGTGGCTGACGGACCACCTCACCGGTGACTGGCTGGACGGCCGGGCCTACTACCGGGACCTGTTCATCGACGAAACGATCGACAACCCCGATCAGCGCATCCAGCAGGACATCGACATCTTCACCGCCGGCACGGGTGCCGGCCCGAATCAGCCGGGCACCGGAACCGGAAGCATCCTGTTGTTCGGCGCGGTGCAGTCGGTCATCTCGGTGGTTTCCTTCACCGCGATCCTCTGGAACCTCTCCGGCACGCTGACCTTCTTCGGGATCTCCTTCCCGCGCGTGATGTTCTGGACGGTCATCATCTACGTGCTGATCGCCACCATCATCTCGTTCATCATCGGGCGTCCCCTGATTTGGCTGAGCTTCCGCAACGAGAAGCTCAACGCCGCATTCCGGTACGCGCTGGTGCGCCTGCGCGATGCCGCCGAGGCGGTCGGCTTCTACCGCGGTGAGCGCGCCGAACGGGCCCAGTTGCGCAAACGATTCGCGCCGGTCATCGACAACTACCTGAAGTACGTCAACCGCAGTGTCGGCTTTTACGGCTGGAACCTGGCGGTGAGTCAGGCGATCGTGCCGTTGCCGTGGCTGATCCAGGCGCCGCGGTTGTTTGCCGGGGCGATCGATTTCGGTGACGTCAGCCAGACGGCGTCCTCGTTCGGCAATATCTCAGACTCGCTGTCGTTCTTCCGCAACGCCTACGATCAATTCGCGTCCTACCGCGCCGCGATCATCCGACTGTACGGCCTGGTCGAAGCCAACGAACAGGGCCGCGCGCTGCCGTCGGTGCTCGCCCTGGCGAGCACCGACGGTTCGGTGCAGATCGACAATGTGGAAGTTCGCAAGCCCGATGGCGACCGGTTGATCGACCCACTGGACGTGCGGTTGGAAACGGGACAATCGCTGGTGATCACCGGGCGCTCCGGCTCCGGCAAGACCACCCTGTTGCGCAGTCTCGCCGAATTGTGGCCGTTCGCCACCGGCACTCTGCACCGCCCGGGCGGCGACAACGAAACGATGTTCCTTTCCCAGTTGCCCTATGTTCCGCTGGGTGACCTGCGTTCGGTGGTGTGCTACCCGCTGGCCACCGAGGACGTCACAGACGGCGAGCTGCACGAGGTGTTGACCAAAGTGGCTCTGGCGCCTCTGATTTCGCGGTTGGATGAAGATCAGGACTGGGCCAAGGTGCTGTCTCCGGGCGAACAGCAGCGGGTCGCGTTCGCGCGGATTCTGCTCACCAGGCCCAAGGCGGTTTTCCTCGACGAGTCCACCTCGGCATTGGATCCGGGACTGGAGTACGCGCTGTACCAGTTGGTGCGCAGCGAGCTGCCGGACACCATCGTGGTCAGCGTCAGCCACCGTCCAGCCGTGGAACAACACCACGAGCGGCACCTGGAACTGCTCGGCGAAGCGCAGTGGCGGCTGGGGCCGGTGGAGACGAAGGCCGTGACCTCCGACCGCCCTTAGCAGCGGGCCCGCGGCTGCCGCCGCGTGCGTTTCGGCGCTGTGTCGAGCATGCATCATCTGACGTGTCGGCCGACCGAATCCGCTTACATAAACGTAAAAAAGGGCGCGTAATGTCACGGCGGCGTTGTCGCTTTCGGCTGCGCGACGACGTGGCCGGTGCTGACTCGACAGGAGTGTCAGATGTCGTTCGTGTTCGTGGCGCCGGAGCTGCTGGCGGCGGCGGCGCAGGAGTTGGCTGGTATCGGTTCGGCTGTTGCAGCAACGAACGCGGCCGCGGCGGCTGCCACGACGGGTCTGGTGGCGGCGGGTGGCGATGAGGTGTCGTCGGCAATTGCGGCGGTGTTCTCTCGGCATGGTCAGGCCTATCAGGCGCAGAGTCTGCGGGCGGCAGGCTTGCACGGTGAGTTCGTGCAGACTCTGACTGCGGGGGCGGCGGCCTATGCGGTTGCGGAGTCGGCTGCGGCCGCGCCGCTGCAGGGTGTGCTCGATGTGGTCAACGCGCCATTTCAGTCGTTGTTGGGGCGGCCGTTGATCGGCAACGGCGCCAGCGGGGCTCCGGGCAGCGGGGCGGCCGGGGGGGCCGGGGGACTGTTGTGGGGCAACGGCGGGGCCGGCGGATCCGGAGCACCGGGCGGGACGGGCGGTGCCGGAGGGGCAGCCGGGCTGTTCGGCGCCGGCGGTGCGGGCGGCGCGGGCGGGGACTCTAACGCGGCCTCTGGCGGCGCCGGCGGGGCCGGCGGGACCGGCGGGCTGCTGTGGGGCGATGGCGGGGCCGGTGGTCCCGGCGGGCTGACCACCGTCACCGGGATGACCGGAGGCGCCGGCGGGGCGGGCGGGTCAGGCGGGCTGTTCGGTGCGGGCGGTATGGGCGGAGTCGGCGGGACCGCCGCGGTAGCTAAAGGGCTCGGCGGGGTCGGCGGGAGTGGCGGCGCTGGGGTTTTCATGGCCGGGGGCGGCGGCGTCGGCGGGTTCGGTGACGCCGGTGGGTCCGGGGGGGCCGGCGGCAATGTGTTGTTCGGCGTGGGCGGCAACGGCGGCGCAGGCGGTGCTGGTCTCCAAATTGCCGGCGGAGTCGGCGGGACGGGCGGGCAGGGTGGCATTCTCTTCGGCGCTGGCGGGACCGGCGGCGATGGCGGGGTGGGCAACACCGGTGGGGCAGGCGGGCCCGGCGGAGCTGGCGGCATGCTCTTCGGCAACGGCGGCAGCGGAGGCGCCGGAGGCTTCGGCATTACTGGCGGGGCCGGCGGGCCCGGCGGCGCCGGCGGCCTGCTCACCGGTGGCGGCGGCGCCGGCGGCATTGGCGGGGATGCCGCCGACCACGCCGGGGCTGGCGGGGCCGGTGGCAACGCGGGTTTGTTCTTCGGCTCCGGCGGGGCCGGTGGGGCCGGTGGGGCCGCCGGGTCATTCGGCGCGGGTGTGACAACGGGCGGGGCCGGTGGCGCTGGCGGCAAGGCGGGGCTTATCGGCACCGGTGGTGACGGCGGGGCCGGCGGGACCAGTACCACCACGAGTGCGGGCAGCATCGGCGGCGCCGGCGGAATGGGGGGTACCGCCGTGCTGCTCGGCAGTGCTGGCAATGGCGGCAACGCGGGACTGGGGCTCAACGCCGGAATTCCCGGTATCAATGGCGGGCCGTCACCGCTGCAGCCTGCGTTCGACTTGATCAATGCGCCGGTTCAGGCGTTGGTCGGGCGTCCGTTGATCGGCAACGGCGCCAACGCGGCCCCGGGATCCGGAGCCCCCGGGGGGGCCGGTGGACTGTTGCTGGGTAACGGCGGGGCGGGGGGGTCGGGCCTGCCCGGCCTGCCCGGCGGGCCTGGCGGCACGGCCGGGCTGTTCGGCCTCGGCGGGGCTGGCGGTGCCGGCGGGAATACGAGCACGGTCGCCGGCGGGGCCGGCGGGACCGGAGGGACCGGTGGGTTGCTGTCGGGCAGCGGTGGTGCTGGCGGCGCTGGTGGGCTGAGCGCCGCGGGTTTGACCGGCGGGTCAGGCGGGCTGGGCGGGGCTGGTGGGCTGTTGGGTGGCGGCGGCGCGGGTGGTCGCGGCGGCTTCGGCGGGACCGGGGGCGGGGGCACTGGCGGGGCCGGCGGCACCGGGGTGTTTCTGGCCGGCGCCGCCGGCGCCGGAGGAGCTGGCGCCACCGGCGGGACCGGGGGCGCCGGGGGCAGTGCGCTGTTCGTTGCCGGTGGCGCCGGCGGCTCCGGCGGGCTAGCCACCGCGTCCGGCGCGACGGGCGGATCGGGCGGCGCCGGCGGTTTCAGCGTGCTTGTCGGCGCGGGCGGGCCCGGCGGGCCCGGCGGGGCTTCTTTTAACGGGCTGGGAGGGGCCGGCGGGGCCGGCGGGGACGCCGGGCTGCTCTTCGGCCACGGCGGTGGCGGCGCAGCCGGCGGGTTCGGCTTCACCGGCGGTGGGTCTGGCGGTGCTGGCGGCAGCGCTGGACTGCTATTCGGTAGCGGCGGTGGCGGCGGAGCCGGCGGGTTCGGCTTCACCGGCGGTGGGTCTGGCGGTGCCGGCGGCGACGCCGGCTTGCTCTCCGGCTCCGGTGGCGCTGGCGGGATCGGTGGTGCCAGTGGGGCTTTCGAAGGTATCACCAGCACGGGCGGGGCGGGCGGGGCTGGCGGCAAGGCCGGGCTGTTCGGCTCGGGCGGTGACGGCGGAGCCGGCGGGACCAGCACCTCCACGGGCGCGGGCAGCAAGGGTGGAAACGCCGGCGACGGCGGCAATGGCGTCGTGGTCGGCGATGGCGGCAATGGCGGCAACGCCGGGCTCGGCCTGACTGCGGGAACCGCCGGCGTCGGCGGCGCCGCCGGGCTGCTGTTCGGGAACGACGGGCTGACGGGTAAGACTTAGCCGCCCACGGCCCGCCGGGCCGCGTGCGCTCCGGCGAGTCGGCCGAAGAAGGACCCCTCACCGAGTTGCGTCCCGCTCGCGTACCCCTTGCCGTCCTGAGCGATGTTGGAGGCGCACGCCCCGGCCGCGTACAACCCGGGAATGACGCTGCCGTCAGCGCGCTGCACCTGGCCGTCGAGGGTGACCGTCAGCCCGCCCATGGTGAAGCCCGAGTACATTGCCCGTCCCAGCGACAGATCGAACACCGCCCAGGGGCTCTTATCTTGTGGCGCAAGATATTCCGGTTGCTTGTGGAAATCCGGATCTTCGCCCTTGCCCGCGGAATCGTTGTAGCGTTTCAGCGTTTCGGCGAGATTGCCCGCGGGGATACCCAGGGCCGTCTCCATCTCGGCGATGGTCTCGTATCCGTCCAGAAATTTGATGAGCGGCATTTCGGGCATCTGCATGTGCGATTCGTCGACGATCAGATATGCGGTCTGCTCCGGCTGCTCCAGCACGAACGCCGAGGTGCGTGAGTGGTACGAGTCCTCCGCAACAAACCGTTTGCCCTTTTTGTTGACGATGACCCCGGTCAGCAGGATCTCCGGCGGATAGGCCGCCGCGGTGATGAACAGCTCGTCCAGGTTCTTCGTGGCGCCGCCGGCCGACATGCCCAACCGGATGCCGAGCCCGTCGTCGTGGGGGTTACCGAGGATGTACGGCGCCACCAGACCGTGATGCTTGGTGCGTCGCGGCTGTCCCAGCGCCGGTGTGTGCTCGGCGACCATCTCGGGATTCATCGCGAAGCCACCGGCCGCGATGACGACGGCCTTCGCCCGCACGGCTCCGGTGTCGGAGAAACGCTTCCAGCCCGCGCCGACGACCGCCGCGTTGTCGTCCACGATCAGGTGGGTGACACCCGTCTCGTAGTGGACCTGCACGCCGAGTTCGTCGGCGCGTTTGACCAGCAGGTCGATCACCATGGCGGCACCGCCCAACTCGCCGGGTACCGGCACGGAATGCCCGCGCGGCGCGGGCCTGGCCTGCTCGCAGAACGGCCACACTTTTTCGTTACCGGTGTAGCTCAGGCCCTCGGTGCCCGGCGGCACCACCACCTTGCCCGGGTAAAAACTCCGCTCGAACTGAAAGCCAAGTGCCTCAAGCCAGTTGAAGTGCTCGACACTGCCCTCGCAATAGCGGCGGATCTTCTCGAGTTCGGGTTCGCGGGACACCGCGACCAAGTACTTGTACATCTCCTCCGGCGAGTCGGAGTGACCGGTGGCCTGCTGAACCGCGGTGCCGCCACCCAAGTAAAAGTGGCCTCCTGCCATCGACGTGGTACCACCCGCCGCGGCGGCCCGTTCCAGCACCAGGACCCGGGCGCCGGCGGCGGCCGCACTGACCGCCGCACATCCGCCGGCGATACCGAAGCCGACAACGAGCACGTCGACCTCGTCCGACCACGACCGCACCGTGTCCGCATTGGCCGTCGGCGGGATTTCGGTGCTCACTGCTGCTCCTGCTTTATGTAGTCGTAGAACGCCTTGATCTCTGGTGAGAGGTACGCGATCTCCACGAACGGAATGCCTGCCTGGGGCGCGCTGATGTAGCCGAAATGGATTCCGCCGGGCATCACGCCCCGTTGCACCACCTGGGCCCCGTGTTCGGCCGCGTCGGTCAGTGCGGCCTCGAACCGCTCCGGCGTTTCGGCCTCCATGCAGATGTGGTGCAGACCCGGGCCGTGATCACGCAGAAATTCACTATAGATATTCTCTCCGCGGACCGGAGCAATCAGCTCGAGCTGCATGTCTCCGAGATAGCTCAGCGAAATGCTCGCAACGAAATCGGCGGGTTCCCCGCGTAGCAGACACGATTCCGGGCCGAAGTGCACATCAGGTATCCGCACCCACTTGCGAGCTCCTAATAGCCCGGTGAGAGCCATTTCTGTGGCGTCGAGGTCTGGCGTAACCCAGGCGATCTGGATCGGTGACGCAACGACAACGTTCATCGTCTGGCAGACTATCGCAGCTCGCGTCCGGCAGAAAGAACGGGGAAACACTTTGCCGCTGCACTGGCCGGACCGGTCGGTCGCGACCGGGTGAACATGTTCTAGTTCGGCGGAGCGAACAGGTCGATCAGCAGCCGCACCTGGGTGTCGAACACGCTTTTGGGGTCGGTCACCGTATCGGCGCCGTACTGGCCGAACACTTCCATGCTGATGGCACCCAGCACACCCGCCCACAACAGGAAACATCTGGCCATCACCCGGTCGTCGCCGGGAAAGCCGAACTCGTGCCGGATCCGTTCAAAATCCGACGCCATCGGCTGCGGCGCCGCATCACTGGTGAGCATGATGTCGCCCGTGGTGATGCCCGCCGCGATCGCGTCGAACAGATCGGCGACCACGCGAGTGCCGACTCCCAGCGTGCGGTCGGGCGGCGCGTGATATCCGGGGATCGGACTGCCGTACAGCAACGCCCAGCGCGCGGAGTTGGCGACCGCCCAGGCGCGCACCGCGTGCGTGATGGCCAGGACATCGTCGGACCAGGTGTCGCCGCCGGTGTTCTCCCGGGTGCGTCGCACCGCCTCGGCCAGGTCCGAATAAGCATCGACGCGCAGCAGGGTCAGCAGTTCGTCCCGATTTGCCACGTACCGGTAGACGGCCGAGGAAACCAGGCCCAGCTCCCGGGCAATAGCGCGTAACGATAAACCGGCCGCGCCGCGCTCAATAAGATGGCGACGCCCGAGTTCGAGAATCTTTTCCTCGATCTGCTCGCGCGACTCGTGGCGTTTACCCACGCGGCAATTCTGGCACGGGCGAGATCACCGCTCTTGCCTTACGGCTGATGCGTTAGGGAGCCCCGTCATCGCCAGAATTCCCCGGCAGTCAGGTAAGGCGTTTGCGGCTGAAACAATTCAGAATTTGATTACGGTCAGCGGGGGTTCGGCGTAGACGTGACGCGCTAGGGATTGAATCCCGCGTCCTCGCGAACCTGTTGGCTGACGGACTGCCAGGAAACCGCAGCGGGCAGGGTGCCCCACACGCTGTTGAAGATCCCGACGATCTGGCCGGAGCCTTCTCCGGCCAGGTAGATCGGCCCCCCCGAGTCACCCTGCTGGGTCTGGACACTGTTGGTCATGGTGAACCAACCGTTGTTGACGCTCTGCACCGTTCCACAGCTCTCGCCGGTGATGATGCCGAAATGGCAGACGGCCTGTCCCTGGGATACCGTGCCCGGGCCGGAGCGCAATTGGCGTCCACCCGGCAGAACGTTGCTCACCGTGACGTTGTCGGCCAAAGCGATCGCCTCGTAGTCGGCGATTATCTGATCGGTGGCGACGGTCGAACCCGTCGGCGTGTTGTCGCGGAAGGCGGTCATGTGTCCGATGACGTTGTTGGCCTGATCCGTTACGGTGCCGCCGCCCCGGCAGTGCCCTGCGGTGTACGCCATGTGTGTCCGGACATCGACGAATCCCAGCGTGCAGACCCGGTTGTCCTGGTGAATCTCCATGCCGGGGTAGACCACCGTGGGATCCGCGCCGGCGGTTGCCGGCGCCAGCGCCGAAACCGACGCCGCGAACATCAGGGATGCGGCAACTGAACGCAACACCGGCCGGCGCATTATCGGACTCCGATCCGTCTCGGGCCGACACAGTGCCGACCTCCCCTATCGAGGTTACGGATTGATAACCCCGTAGAGGATTTCGCGCCGGGTGGCCGCCGCGTTACCGCGACGCCGTGACAGGCGCGATCTCCTCGGTTTGACTGGCGTTTCGCGGTGCCCAACCGGGTGGCCCGAAGATATATCCCAGCCGGTCACGCAGCCGGGTGGCGGACCGGACGTCGCGGGCGATCGCCAGGTACTCGCGGGTCTGCAGCTTCCAGATGTTGAAGGTGTCCACCTGCTTGGTCAGCCCGTAGTGCGGACGGAACAGTTCCTTCTGGAAGCTGCCGAACATGCGGTCGAAGATGATGAAGATGCCGCCGTAGTTTCTGTCCAGGTACATCTTGTCCATGCCGTGGTGCACCCGGTGGTGCGACGGGGTGTTGAAGATGAATTCGTACCACCGCGGCAGCTTGTCGATGCGCTCGGTATGCACCCAGAACTGGTAGATCAGGTTCAGCGACCAGCTGAAGAAGATCATCCAAGGCGGCAGCCCCAGCAGCGGCAACGGCAACCACATCAGGATCTCGCCGCTGTTGTTCCATTTCTGGCGCAGCGCGGTGGCGAAATTGAAATATTGGCTTGAGTGATGCGCCTGGTGGGTAGCCCAAATGAGCCGGATGCGGTGGGCGACGCGGTGGTAGACGTAGTAAAGCAAGTCGACACCCACGATCGCGACGACCCACGTGTACCACTTGGTCGCAGGGAGGTGCCACGGAGCAACGTAGGCATATATTGCGGCATATCCCAACAGCGCCAACGTCTTCCAGGCGGCAGTCGTGGCAATCGACACCAAACCCATCGAGATGCTCGCCATGGAATCGCGGGTGAGGTAGGCGCCAGACGACGGCCTGTCCTGCGGCGCGGTCTTGGCAGCAGCGGCATCGAGCTTCTCCAGCTTGCGGGCCGCGGTCCACTCCAGGCTCAACAGTAAGAGGAAGAAGGGAATGGCGAACAGTACCGGATCCCGCAGTTCCGGGGGGAGCCCCGCAAAGAAGCCCGTCATAGCACTCACACCAGACAGATTACTGATAGCCGCGTCTGCCCGTGCCGAGTTATGCCAGGGCAGGCCCTGGTGAGAACGATGGTGCGCCCGGTGCGCAAACATCATGTGACGCAGCGCCTGCTTCGGGCATCGGGCCTGCGGAATCGGATGTTCCCACCGGCGAAGCTGGCCAGCTGGGCCGCCAATCCCCGGCCGCCCTACTGCGGTCAGCCGTCCAAGCTGGTGCTCAAGAAGATCGACGTGGTGCGCGAGGACCTCAACGGTCGGCCCGTCTACCAGGTCAGCCCGCGTCACGTCGAACCCCGCGAACACGCCGGGCACCTGATTTATCTGCACGGCGGCGCCTATGTGCTGGATCTGCTGCCGCATTTCCACTGGCCGGCCATCGCACGGTTGGCCACCGTGCTGCAGCGCACGGTCACGGTGCCGATCTACCCGATCGCCCCCGAACACAACTACCGTCAGGTGTTTCCATTCCTGTTGCAGCTCTACCGCCGCATCCTGGAGACCAGAGACCCGAGCTCGATCGCGTTCATGGGCGATTCGGCCGGTGGCGGGATGGCGTTCGCGCTGTGCCATGCCGTGCGCGACGCGGGTTTGCCGCAGCCGACCGATGCCGTACTGCTCTCCCCGTGGATGCATCTCGGACTGCCGGACCCCGACGTGCCGGCCGTCGCGAAGATCGACCCGTTCCTCAACCTCGACGACCTGCGTGCCGCCGGCATCCGCTACGCCGGCGGCGATCCGCTCGACACTCCCCTACTCAGCCCCTGCGTGGGGCCGCTGGAGGGGCTGCCGCGACTGACGGTCTTCACCGGAACCCATGATGTACTCAACCCCGACGCCCGAGCCTTCCGCAGGCGCGCCAGCGCTCACGGGCTGGACATCGGCTGGTACGAACTCGAAGGAGGCATGCACACGTGGATGCTCCTGCCCGGACACAAGGCCAAGACGACGATCGGCCAGATCCGCGACGTGCTGTCGGCGTAACCCGGGTTCTGGTGATCGGCTCCGGTTTTGCCGGTTTGTGGACCGCGCTGGGTGCTGCGCGCCGACTCGAAGAACTCGGTGTCACGCCGGGAACGGTGGACGTCACGGTGCTCAGCACTCAACCGTTCCACGACATCCGGGTGCGTAACTACGAGGACGATCTGCGTAGCTGTCGTATCCCGCTTGCCGAGCTGCTCGATCCGGTGGGCGTCGCGCATGTCACCGCCGAAGTCACCGGCATCGACTCCGACGCCCGCACGGTTACCACGTCGGCCGGGGTGACCTACCGGTATGACCGCCTGGTCCTCGCCGCCGGCAGCCGGGTGAACAAACCCGACCTGCCGGGTCTGCACGAGTACGGGTTCGATGTCGACACCTACGACGGCGCCATGCGGCTGCAGCGGCATATTCAAGCGTTGGCGGGTGGGTCGCCGGAGGCCACCGTTGTGGTGGTCGGGGCCGGGCTGACCGGTCTCGAGACCGCCTGTGAGTTGCCACATCGGCTGCGTCGCCTCGGCCTGACGCCGCGGGTGGTGCTGGTCGACCACAACCCGCTGGTCGGCTCCGACATGGGCGCCTCGGCGCGGCCGGTGATTGAGAAAGCGTTGTCGGACAACGGAGTTGAGGTTCGAACCGGCACGGGAGTGACGGCCGTCGGGCCGGCCAGTGTCGCACTGACCTCGGGTGAGCGGTTGGACACCGCCGCCGTGGTGTGGTGTGCCGGGATGCGGGCCAATGCGCTGACCGAGCAGTTGCCGGTGACCCGCGACCGGTTCGGGCGCGTCGCGGTCGACGACTTTCTGCGGGTGATCGGGGTGCCGGCGATGTTCGCCGCCGGCGACGTGGCCGTGGCGCGGATGGATGACGAGCATCTGTCGGTGATGTCGTGTCAGCATGGGCGGCCGATGGGCCGGTATGCGGGCTACAACGTGATCAGCGACCTGTTCGACAAACCGCTGCTGGCGCTCCGGATCCCTTGGTACGTAACGGTTCTCGACCTCGGGCCGGCGGGCGCGGTGTACACCGAGGGCTGGGATCGGATTGTGGTGAGTCAAGGCGAGCGGGCCAAGGACACCAAGCGGACCATCAATACCAGGCGCATCTACCCGCCCCTGACGGCCCGGCGTGCCGACCTGCTGGCGGCGGCCGCACCGAAAGTACAGGCCCGGCCCTGATCAGTCGGACTGGCCGGACGGGATGATCGGGCCGGTCTGCTCGCCGGCATACCAGTGCACCGCGTAAATGCCGGGTTGCAGCGACAATTCGGCCACCAGTCGTTCCAGCTTGGCCGGCGAGTGACCGCCCAGCAGCACGTGCGCCGTCAATGCGACGTTGTCGTCTGACTGTCCGGTGTGAATGCCGCGCAGGATGATGTCGTTGCTGCTGGTGTGCTGCACGATCTGGGCGCGGGCATACTTCGCAGACTTGGGGCGGCAGACGACCTGGACCTGGTAGGGCTCGAGTCCCTCGTCCTCCTCGCCGGAGTTGTCGTGGTCGATGAGCCGGCCCAGCGGGCGTCCCAGCAGATGGATGGCAATGACGGTGCCGGTGGCGATCAGGGCAAACACCAGGTGGCCGGAGGCCGCCAGCACGCCCACGGCGGCCGAGCACCACAGGGTGGCCGCAGTGTTGAGCCCCCGGACGTTGGCGCCCTCGCGCAGGATGACACCGCCGCCGAGGAATCCGATACCGGACACCACGTACGAGGCGACCCGGGTGGGGCTGCTGTCCTCGGTGGCCGCGGCGTACAGCACGAACAGGGTGGCGCCGGTCGCAACCAGGGCGTTGGTGCGCAATCCCGCCATGCGGGCCCGCCACTGACGCTCCAGTCCGATCAGCGCGCCACATCCGACGCCGACGGCCAGGCGCAGCGCGAATTCGGCGATGGTCAGCGTGTGCACGCGCAACTCCTCTCCGAATCGGAACGCTACGGCAGCCAACCAGAATCGGGTTAACACGAAGTGGCGACCAGGCAAACCGGGTTGCCGCTAGAAGTAGCCGCCCTCGTTTTGACCCAGGTGCTCGGGACAATATGTGTTCGACGCGATGGCGGTGAACAGGGCGGCGCCATCCAGAGTGAGCCCGGGGTTCTGATTCCGCACGTCGGTCAGCACCTGCAGACCGGTTTCGCCGTTGCGCATCAATCCGCACACCGCTTGGGCGGACGTGATGGCTTGCGGCGGGTTGGGAACGGTGATGCCCGCGTTGGCCAGTGCGGCGAGAAACGCGGCATCGTCGCCACCGGGCTCTGCCTGCGCCGGGGCGGCGAAACCGATCGCGGCGACGACTGCGGCCACGGCCAGCACCGGTCTCATGTGCCGCCCAACTGCGCATCGGGCAACGTCACCTTGGGCTTGTCCTTGTTCGAGACATGCACCGCGTGGATCCCGGGCTCTTTCGACAACTTGTCGAGCAGGGCGTCGAGGCCGTCCTTGTCGACATTCCAGTGCTTGACCGAGTCGGGTTCCTTCTGCAGTTTCGCGATCACGCTGTCCAGCTTGACCGGCTCGACGTGGCCTTTCCCGCCGTTGGCGCGGGCACGGGCACCGCTGCCGCTGAGGACCTGAGCGCCCGCGGCGCCGAGCGCGCCGCCCGTCATGCTCCCCAGCGCCATCTGGTTGAGCAGGTTCGCCGGGATGGCCGCCGAGGGTGCTGCGGCCAGGCTGGTGGCAGGCAGCGCGGTCGAGGCCATCCTGATCGCCGGCGTCGCCGAGGCCCAACTCGGTGGCACCGACAACTTCCCCACCACGTTGGCCGCGCCTACGCTGGCCGACGTTGTCGATGCGGCGCTGGTCAGGCCGCCGGTCGGCGCCATACCCAGCCCCGCGCCCAGCGCGGACTTCGGGATGTCCTCGAGCGGAGGTTTCCAGAACAGCTTGAACTCGGTCATGCCCAGGTTGGGCACGCTCATGGTGTCATTGGCAACCACGCTGAACCGGCCGATGTCGGCCACGATGCCGAAGCTGTTCTCCCATGTCGAGGCGGCCAACGGAGTACCGGTCAGGGCATTGAGGAGCTGGCCCATCGCTTGGATGTACGCGGTGCCGCCGGCGCCGAGAGCCTCGAAGACCTGCAGGACGATGTCGAAGGGAAAGACCGGTGCCGCGGTCGGCGCGGCAGTCGCCGCCGCCGTACCGGCCGCCAGGCCGCTGGCCTGTCCGACCGCCGCCTGTTGGGCGGCGAGGCCGGACTCGTTGGTGATCTGCGGCGGTTCGGTATAGGGCGTCAGTCTGGCGGCCGCCGCCGACGATGTGGTGTACCCGAGCATCGCCGCGGTGTCCTGCGCCCACATTTCCCCGTACTGCGCCTCCAGGGCTGCGATGGCGCCGGTGTTCTGCCCGAAAATATTGGTTGCCACCAGCAACGCCAACTGGCTGCGGTTTATTGCGATCTCCGTCGGCGGCACCACTGCGGCGAAAGCCGCCTCGTAGGCACTCACGGCCGCCTTGGCCTGGTCTGCCGCCGCCTTGGCCTGCGCCGCGGTCGCTGACATCCACGCCACATACGGCGCTGCGGCCGCCGCCATCGCGGCCGCCGACGGACCGGTCCAGGATTCATTCGCCAGTCCGTCGACAATCAAGGCGTATGAGGCTGCCGTGGACTGCAATTCGATTGCCAAGTTGTCCCAGGCCGTGGCAGCCGCGATCATCGGCCCGGCGCCGGGGCCGGTGTACATCAGGCCGGAGGTGATCTCCGGCGGTCGCACCGCAAAACTCATAGACGCGGCCTTTCTGCTGCGTACGTCATCAGTCAGTCCGCCGGTATCACGATGATGGTCGCTGTGGTGGCGACGTCGTCGGCCGCCGCGACGCCACCGTTGCTGCCGGCAGCGCCGTTACCGACGGTGCGGATGCTGGCGCCGGCCAGCGCGCGTCCGGCCAAACTCGCCATGGCCATTTCGCCGAACAAGCCGCCCTCGGCGGCCGCGGGTGCAGCGGCCAGCGCAGCGGGGCTGGCTGCGGGGAGTACCGACGCCATCGTCCTCATCACCGGAGCGGCGGTCACCCAGCCTTGGGGCACCGACAACGACCCGACCAGGGTGGAATGGCCCATCGACCCGGACACCCCGCCGGCAGGCGCGACGGACGCCACATAGCCGCCGCGCAGCGGCGACAGACCGGCCGCGGGTTTGCCGCCGGTACTCAGCAGCGAGGCGACCCCCGGCGCATTCTGCGACAGCCCGAGGATCTGCAGGGCGAACAACCACCAACCGCCGAACAGAACGAATCCGATGATGGGACTGTAAGCACCGGTGACGGCAGCAAAGAAGGGCCGAATCCCCACGATAAACGGGTTGATGGCATCGATCACCGTGCCGACTGGCGTCGAAGCCGCCGGTGCCGCAGCGGCCGGACCCACCGTCTGCAATGCGTTAGGCACCGCGGTCATCAGCTGAGACAACCCGGCCTGTATTTCGGACGCGCCGACTGCCTCGGTGACCGCCGCGGCTTGTCGTCCCAGACCCGAGGGGTCGGTGGTCTCCGGTGGCTCGGTAAACGGCGTCAACTCGGTGGCCGCCGCTGACGCTGCCGCGTAGCCGTACATGGCGGCGGCGTCCTGGGCCCACATCTCGGCATACAGCGCTTCGGTGGCAGCGATGGCGGCGGTGTTCTGTCCCAGCAGGTTGGTGGCGATCAATGCCATCAGCAAGCTGCGGTTGGCCTCGATGACCGGCGGCGGCACTGTCGCCGCGAACGCCGCCTCGTACGCGCCGGCGGCAAGCTTGGCCTGCGCGGCCGCGTGTTCCGCCAGTGTTCCCGTCGAGGTCAGCCACGCCACGAACGGCGCGGCAGCCACCATCATCGACGTGGCTGCCGGGCCCTGCCAGGACCCGACGGACAAGCCGTCGATCGTCGAGCCGTATGCCGCCGCGGTGGAGTGCAACTCGGCGGCCAACGCATCCCATGCCACCGCAGCAGCCAGCATCGGCCCAGATCCCGCCCCTGTGTACATGCGTCCCGAGTTGATTTCCGGCGGCAACGCCCCGAAGTCCATCTATTCCCTCCGGTCCCCATTGTGGGCGCCATGGTAATCGTCGCCGCCGAGGTCTGCGGGGAGGTCCGGCTCATCTCATACAAAATCCACCAGATGCCCTAATGACACTCCGCGCAATTCCACGTATTGGCGGGCCGTGGCTTTCGGGGAAGCCGGGGAAGAGTCCGAGCGGGAGCCGCGCGCTGGGTGCGTCAGCTCTTCGCGAGGTGCTGGGGGCAGTAGTACTTCGAGGAGATCACCGCGAACTCGGCTGCGGCGTCCAGATTGAACGCCGGGTTGTGGGTCTGCACGTCGTGCACGAGCTCCAGACCGGATTCGCCGTTGTTCAAGCACGTGCAGACCGCTTTGGCGGACCTGATGGCCTGGCCCGGTGCGCCGTACCCGATGTCGGCGGTGTGTAGCGCCGCCAGGAAGGCCCCGTCGTCACCACCGGCGTCATCCGGATCGCCGTAGGCGGGGGCGGCGAATGCGATGGTGACCGCCACACCGAGCATTGTCAGCAGCAGTTTCATGGCCCTACCTTTCTTCGTTTCCGACGTGCTGTTCGCCCGCTAGCCCAACTGCGCATCCGACGGCACCACCGAGGACTTGCCGCCCTTGGCCAAATGCACCGCGTGGATACCGGGCTTCTTGGCCAGCTGCTCCAGCAGACTGTCGAGACCTTCTTGATCCACCGTGTGGTGCTGGACGCTGTCGGGCCTTTCCGAGATCTGGGCGACCATGCGCTTGAGCATCTCCGGGGACTTGAGGTCTTTGAGGTCCTTGACCGGGGTGAGGCGGTTGCGCGCGCCCGTACTCCCACGCGGGCCGGGCGCCCCGGCGCCCAGAGCGGCTCCGGTCATGCCGGCAAGCGACATCGAACTGAGCAGGCCGCCCTGACCGAGTTCGACGGCCGCTACGGCTTCCGGTCCTGCCGCCGACAATGCGGCGGCGACGGTCCGGATGGCCGGCGTGTTCGCGGCCCAGCTCGGCGGCACGGTCAGGGCGCCCACCAGCGTGCCGCGTCCGAAGTTCGCGCTCGGCGCAGCGGCGGTGGCACCGGTCAGCCAACCGCGCCCCCAGTGGGGGGCCGCGAGCCCCCCGCCGAGCGCATCTTTCGGCAGCTCGCCCAATCCCGCCGCCGAGTGGGGGCCGAACTTGAGGAACTGTGACACCGGGAAGTTGATCAGCAGCCCGATGTCGTTGAACTGGGTGGTGAAACCCAGCGGCACCTTGATTGCCGAATACAGCGCGGTGTACGTCGACGCCCCGGCCGGCCCGAACAGTCCGTTCAGCAGGGCGTTGATGGTGGCGGTGTAGTCCGTGCTCAGGTTCGCGAGCACCTGTAGCAACTCCGAGATCGGATCGTCCGCAGCCACGACCGATTGAGCAACGGTGCCGGCCGACTGGGCCGCAGCGGCGGCTTGGTTGACCAGTCCGCCCGCGTTGACGATCTGCGGCGGCTCGGTGAACGGGGTCACCTGGCTCGCGGCGGCCGACGAAGCGGCGTAGGTGTCCATCGCGAGCGCATCCTGGGCCCACATCTCGCCGTACTGAGCCTCCGTCGCGGCAATGGCCGCGGTGTTCTGCCCGAACAGATTGGTGGCCATCAGGGCGGCCAACTGGGAGCGATTTGCCGCGATCTCCTCCGGCGGCACGTGCGCGGCGAACGCTGACTCGTACGCGGCTGCCGCCGCGGTGGCCTGGCTCGCCGCTTGCGCGGCTCGCGCGGCGGTGGCGTTGAGCCAGGTCACGTACGGCATTGCGGCCGCCGCCATGGCCGTTGACGACGGGCCGACCCAGGGTCCGCTGGTCAGGCCGGAGATCACTGCCAGGTAGGAGGCGGCGGTGGACTGCAGTTCTGCGGCAAGTGCGTTCCAGGCGGCCGCGGCGGCCAGCATCGGTCCGGCACCCGGCCCGCTATAGATCCGGCCCGAGTTGAGCTCCGGCGGAAACGCTGCGTAGAACATCTCGGTCTACCCCCTGCCTCGAGGAAACGTGCGAAACGCCTGCGCCGGCGGAGGATTCGTTGCATCCATGCCGGTCAATCCTCCAGCGCCGGCAGGACGAAAATCATCGCCGCCGCGGGGTCGGCCTCCGCGACCACGCCGCCGAGTGCTGCCGCCGCCGCGCCACCGCTTCCAGAGCTGGTAGTGGTGGCCGCCAGCGCACGTCCCGCCAGGCTTGACAGAGCCATCTGACCGAACACCCCGGACTCCGCGCTGAGCGTGGCCGCGGGGGCCGCCGCCAAGTTGGCGGACAGGGTCGCGGCGACCGTCCGGATGGCCGGGGCTGCGGTGGTCCAGCCCTGCGGAACCGACAAGCCACCCACCAGCGCAGCGCGTCCCATCGCCCCGGAGGCCGCCCCGCCGACCGAGCCCGCGCTCGTCAGGTGCGGCGTGATCGACTCCGCGATTGGCGCAAGCGCCCCGGTGACCGGCTGTGGGGGTGCGAAGAAGGATGCCAAGCCCTGACCGTTCTGGGCGTACGCATAGACCTGCCCGAAGGACAGGAACGGTCCGCCCGGGATGGACGTCAGGCCTTGCAGTGAGAACGGGCCGGTGAGGGTTGCCATGATGGTGTTCCAGTTCGCCAGATCCGTCACAAGCCACGGCGGCAGCGATGCGGTGGCGATCTGCGGTAGGGCAAGTCCCTGCAATAACGAGGTGGACCCGGTCGTCGGCGACGCCCCGACGGTTGTCGCGAGGTTCTGTAGCGCGGTGGGCACGGACGAGACCAATTGCGATAGCTGAGTCGCCACGTCCGATCCGGTAGACGCCCCGGTAGCCTGCGACACCGCTGCCGCCTGCAAGGGCGCCGCCGAGGCGTTGGTGGTTTGCGGGGGCTCGGTGAAGGGCGTCAATTGTGTTGCGCTTGCCGAAGTTGCGGCGTAGCCGTACATCGCCACGGCATCCTGTGCCCACATCTGAAGGTACTGCGCTTCGGTCGCTGCGATGGCCGGTGTGTTCTGGCCGAAGATGTTGGTGGCGATCAGCGACAGCAGCAGCGCGCGATTGGCCGCGATCACCGGTGGCGGAACCGTTGCGGCAAAAGCGGTTTCGTATGCGCCAACCGCTACTTTGGCCTGCTCGCCCGCCTGATCGGCCCGGGCCGCGGTGGCCGAGATCCAGGCCACGTAGGGTTCGACCGCCGCCGCCATCGCGATCGCAGCCGGACCATGCCAGGCCCCGGCGGTCAAGTTCTCGATCGCGGACGCGTAAGCCGCTGCGGTGGAGTGCAATTCGGCGCCCAGCGCATCCCAGGCGGCCGCTGCGGCCAACAGCGGTCCCGCTCCGGGACCGGTATACATGCGACCGGAGTTGATCTCCGGTGGCAGCGCCCCGTAATCCATACGTATTACCTCTTTATCCCCGTGACGACCGCCCAGGTAATCGATGACGGCCGATCTTGAGTTCCTGGCTGAAAATTCCGGCAAGTTTCAGTACTGCTTTCCGGTTTCCAGACCCCCCTGTCTGTTCACTCTATTCTCGAGGCGCGTATTGTCTTCGAGTTCCCGTCGTGTAATCGAAAGGTAAACAAGACCTCTCTGCGGGTCATCGAGGCGTGTGAATATTTGCAGCCAGCTATGTTCGCAAAAATTGAAACCCGCAGCCAGCGGTCGTAATGATGCTGACGCAGCAATTTTCCATGTAGGCATGTATATGCACCGCAACACTGAATTTACAGGGAGCGTGAACCATCAATTGAATGCCCTGACGGCAACGGCGGCGGCAAATTCCGGACGCGCGACCTTAAAGTATTTCAGGGTTTCGAGCACTGCCGTACCGGCTTGTGCTCACCATTTGTTCCACCGGCGCATGCCTACGGGTAGCCGGTCCTCACCAACCGCCAGACTCTGCGCCTCGCGGCGACACCGGCCCGGTCGCCGCTGCGAGCCGGCAGGCCGCCCAGTGCAGGCCCGCCCGTCGCCACGTGTACTCCTAACGTCAACCTAGGTAAGACGTTAGGGAACGGCAGCCAAGAACGCCTGTAACGCGACTGCCTGATTGCTGGCGGTTTGCTGAAAGGGGCAGCGTCCGCAGCTGGTTGCCCGGGGTAGCCGTGCCGCTAGCCCGCGGCGGGCGGCCGCACAACGAAGTTGGGGCGGAAGCCGTACTGTGGGACCGCTCGGCCGAAAGGTTGGCTGGCGACGTTACCCAACGGCATTCCGGGCATTCCGGAGGCGCCAGCCGGCGGCGGGCCGATCATCGGCGTACCCCCCAATGCCGAGTGCAGCTGACCCGGCAGCGGCGCGGCCGCGGTCCACGCCGGCGGCACCGAGAGCTTGCCGACGATCCCGGCATTGCCCACGGCGGCCAGCCCGCGCAGGCCACCGGCCGCATCGAGGGAACCCGCTGTTGCCGCCGCACCGGTTACGCTCGGCAGCGCCTCCTGGGCTGCCCCGGCCACATCCGTTAACGCCGAAGCGCCGAACAGACTGGAAAGAGTGCCGACCGTGGCGCCCGGGGTGAACGTGCCGGTCGACGTGATCGTGTTCCAGATGTTCGCATTGGGCCCCCAGACGTCCACGAAGTTCTGCCAGCCGTTGAGCCCCAGCGCGGTGAGCAGAATATCCTTGACCTCTGAAACCCCGGTTCCGCCAGTGGATCCCGAGAGGCCCTGCAGTGTGTTGGGCACGGCGGAGATCAATTGTGACAGGGTGCCCTGCTGACTGGCCGCCGCGGCGCCGCCGGCCTGGTCGACGGCGACCGCTTGGGCGGCCAATCCGCTGGGGTCGGTGGTTTCCTGCGGACCCGCGAACGGGCTCAACTGCGTTGCAGCCGCTGAAGCAGCGGCGTAGCCATACATGGCCGCCGCGTCCTGCGCCCACATCTGGAGGTACTGGGCCTCGGTGGCCGCGATGGCGGGTGAGTTCTGCCCCAGGATGTTGGTGGCCACCAGCACCGCCAACTGAGCCCTATTGGCTGCGATCAGCGGTGGCGGCACCGTCGCTACGAATGCCGCCTCGAAGGCGCCCGCGGCGGCCTCGGCCTTTGCGGCCGTCTGTTCGGCCTGAGCGGCTGTCACGCTCATCCAAGCCACGTAGGGCATGGCTGCGGCAGCCATCGACGCCGACGCCGGACCGAACCACTCCTCGCCGGTCAACGCTGCGAGCACGGCGTCGTAGGACGACGCGGTAGCGCGCAGTTCCGCGGCCAGCCCGTTCCAGGCGGCCGCCGCGGCCAGCATCGGGCCGGAGCCCGGACCCGAGTACATCCGCCCGGAGTTGATCTCGGGTGGTAGTGCGGCAAAATCCAACATGGCAGTCATCGGTCGCCCCTCCCGGACTTACTGACTGTGGTGCTGATCCCGGTTTCAGGACCTCGTGGTGTCCGCCGAGGGACACCGGCATTTCTTTGGCGGGAATGATTCGGTTTCGGGCAGCAGAAAACACAGTTTCTGCGAAAGCTATTTTTGGCACGCAGGACTTCGCGCTGCCGCAAAACTAATGCGCGTAGATAATGGCCGGCAGGGCCGAATCAGATTACGTGTACAGCGCCCGGGCCGGATCGAGACGAAATGGTCATCGATCTCGGATAGGGTTTATCGCCAGGACTCACTCCGCTCTCACCTCCTCGGGGCCAGGGCACACGGGGATGCCGGTCGCACGCCACTGAGATGAGGACCCAACAGGGAACCTGCTGAGTCGGCACCTCTCTCGTCAGAGCTTTGGCACCACACGGCGTATCCGACCGAGGTCGGAAGCCACTTGGGCTCAACCCTTAAGCCGGGAAGAGCTGTCCTGACCCTGGGCGTCTTTCGACGTTCGAGGTCAGTGGCCTGTGTCCGTGCAGACGCCTCACCTAGCGAGGTGCATGCAAAGTTCATCGTGGCACTCGCGACGTCAAGAGTCAACTCACCGCACCGCGCAATTTGTGGCAATTTGTGAATGCCGCGAATGGGGTAGCAATAGACCACTTATTCGTGCCGTCCGGCGTCTACGCGCTATCGCGCCGCGCATTTATCCCGCGCACACGGGCCGTGGCATGATCGTCAGCTTCAAGCCGTACCGGGGACCGTTGCCCCAATTCCGGGAGTAAGAGCCGGCCATGGGCATGCCGGGTACACCGGGCATGCCTGCGGCGGCTTGCGGTACCGCTGCGCCGGGAGGACTGACGCCGGCCGCCGTCACGGCGGAGTTCTCCGCAGTCTCGGCCGCGGCCGTCCAGGCCGGCGGCACCGACAAGCGCCCGACAAAGGACGCTTGGTTGGCACCGGCGGCAACTCCCCCCGGGCCGCTTTGAGCTCCGGTGAGGCCGGCCGCCGCGGAACCGGCGTCCGCCGCGGGAGCGGCGACCTCCTCGCCGCCTTCGACCAGCGCGTTGACGTCGGCCAGCGCGGCAGTCACCGCGGGCATGATCAGTCCGGGAGCTGTGTAACCGGCCGAAACGAGCCCGTTCACCAGATTGGAGTTGAGGAAGATGCCGTAGGGGTTGCCGTCGTTGCCGTCGAGGAAGTTGAGGATGTCCGCGAGCAGACCAGTCTGTGGGATGTTGTCGAAGGGTGAGGCCGCCGCCGGAGACGCCAGCTGCTGTAGGCCCGCCGGCACTGTGGACATCAACTGCGGCAGTTCCGTCTGCGTGAGGCCGGTGGCCGTCGACGTGGCTGCCTCAGCGACGGCCGCGGCGTGTCCGGCCGCACCGTCCGGGCTGGTGGTCTGTGCCGGTTCGGCAAAGGGTGTCAGCGTCGCAGCCTCTGCGGCACTGGCGGCATAGCTGTACATCGCCGTCGCGTCCTGGGCCCACATCTCGGCGTATTCGGCCTCGGTGGCCGCGATCGCGGGCGCGTTGATGCCCAGGAAGTTGGTGGCGACCAATGCGAGTAGTAGTGCGCGGTTGGCAGCCACCACCGTCGGCGGGACGGTGAGCGCGAACGCGGCCTCGAAGGCCGCCGCCGCGGCTGCGGCCTGGCCGGCGGTCTGTTCGGCCTGCAGGCCTGTCGCACTCATCCACGTCAGATACGGGGCGACCGCAGCGGTCATCGTCACCGACGCCGGTCCAAGCCAGCCGTCGCTGACCAACGTCGTTATCACCGACTCGTATGCCGTTGCGGCCAAACGCAATTCCGCGCCGACTTCGGCCCAGGCCGTCATTGCGGCCAACAGCGGTGCCGAACCGGGCCCGGTGTACATGCGCAGCGAGTTAACTTCAGGTGGGAGCGCTCCGAAATCCAATGTCAGCACCTCCTTCCACCAACCGATGTGTCGGCCTCGGCAGCCGCGTGCCACGCGGAACCGATCGCCGAGGTCGCGGTTGCCTCCCCCCTGTCATCCAGCGGCGGGCGGTCGCCCCATGATGGTGGGCCGGATTCCGTAGCGCGGAGGATTGGCGAAGCTGTGCCCGTACATGCCGGGCGCCGGCATGCCCGGAAAACCGGGCACGCCTGCAACTGCCTCCGGCGCCGCAGCGGTACTGGTCCACCCGCCGCCAGGGTTCGCCGCGCCGGCATGGTTGACCACCGCCGTCGCGGCGATCCAACTTTGTGGCACCGACATGCGTCCGACCAGCGCGGCCTCGTTCGTCCCGGCCGTCACGCCGCGGGTAACCGCCGAGATCTCGGCCACATCTCCCAGGGTGGGAATGCCCATGGGACCGTCCGGCGAGTCCGCGGGTATCCATGTCGGATTTCCTTCGCCGGAGCCCATCGGTGGCAGGGCGCTGCCCTGGGACCCGAGTGCCACCGCATTGATGTCCGCCATCCCTGCCCACACGGCCGGTACGACGACGGCGGGGCTTATGTATCCCGCCGACACGAAGCCGTTCACAAGGCTGGAGTTCAGGAAGATCCCGTACGGATTGCCGTCGTTGCCGTCCAGGAAGTTCAGGATGTCGGCGAGCAGGTCGGCACCCGGGATCGCGTCGATCGCGGCGGCCGGCGACGAAAGACCCTGCAGCGTCGACGGTACCGACGTCATCAGCTGCGGCAGCTCTGATTGGGTCAAGCTGCCGGTCGCATTGCCGGCCGCCTGGGTGACCGCCGCCGCCTGCCCGGCCTGCCCGCCCGGATCGGTGACCTGCGGTGGTGCGCTGAACGGTGTCAGCGAGGAGGCCGACGCGGAGTTGGTGGCATAGCCGTACATCGCCGCCGCGTCCTGAGCCCACATTTCGCCGTAGGCGGCCTCGGTCTCGGCGATCGCCGCGGTGTTCTGCCCGATCAGGTTGGTCGCGACAAGCACCTGAAGCTGAGCGCGGTTGGCCGCCACCAGCGGTGGAGGCACCGTCATCGCGTAGGCCGCTTCGTAGGCCGCGGCTGCCGCTGCGGCCTGGGTGGCTGCCTCCTCGGCCTTCGCGCCGGTGCGGCTCATCCAGGCCAGATACGGCGTGACGGCGGCCAGCATGGCTTCCGAAGCGGGCCCCAACCATCCATCGTCTGTCAGTATCGAGAGCACCGTGTCATACCCGGCAGCGGTCGACTGTAGTTCTGCGGCCAGTCGCTCCCAGGCCCCCACAGCGGCCAGCAACGGTGCCGAGCCGGGCCCGGAATACATCCGCAGCGAGTTGACTTCTGGTGGTAATGCGCCAAAGTCCATTGCCGCCACCTCCTCAGCCGGTCACGATGAGGGTGTGGGCGGCGAAGAGTCTTGCAGCGCAAGCTATTCGGCGTGCATCTGCCGGCGCTCCCGGCGACGCTGGGCGCGTGGTGGACAGGGACATCGGACTTCTCCTTCTGAAGGAACAGTCCGACCCAGCTAGGGGCCTTGGCCGCTGAGGCGGTGTCGGGGTGCTGCCGAGAGCGCGGGCGCCATGGTGGACACCGTGGGCACCGCACGTCGATAGTTGCGCCAGCCATGAGGCGGGAAAGCGCCGCGACCGGATCGGGAAGAAATGGTCAGCGAGTTCGTGCAGTCATTACCGATTGATTCAGTGCGGCACCACCTCCCGTCACCGTCGGGGCACACGGGAGCGCCACCGTGGTTGCACACTGAAGGATGAATGGCCCGGCGACATTTGCCAGGTGCGCTCATCCCCGTCGTCCTAGCTCGAGTGCACACAGCGTATCGGGCGAAGGCTTCAGCGGCAGCGAGTTAGACACAACCCGTTCGGCGTGCCGTGCGGGCAGCGCGGAAATGTTAGCTGTCGCGGGGAAAACCGGCGCGGGCTACTGGCTCTTCTTCTCCGCGACCGCAGCATGCAGACCTTCTGCGAGGTCGTCGCGGGTCAGCTCGCGGAATCGGCGCAGCTGCGCTTCGGTGAATTCGTTGAAGTCACTGTTGAGTACCGCATCGAGATCTTCGTCGTCGAGCCGGAAACTGCGGTGGTCGCGCGCCTTTTCCACCACATTGCGGACAAAGCCGGCATTGCCGAGCATGTCGATACCGCGGATCAGGTCGCCGTCTTCGGAGTAGGTCTCGTCGTTGTAGAACTTGATGTAGGAGGGCAACAACACCGACGCCTCCTCCTCGGTGATGACGTCCTCGTTCTCCCGGCCCATCAGCACGGTCAGTGCGACCAATTCCTCGGGTGTGTAGCTGTAGAACTCGATGACAGTCGAAAAGCGCCGCCGCAGGCCCTGATTCACCTCGAGCATCTTTTCCATGGCCTTGGCGTACCCGGCGCCGAACACCACCAGCTCGTCGCGATGGTTTTCCATGTAGAGCAGCAGGGTGTTGATGATTGCGTTGCCGTACGGGTCGCCCTGCGAGTAGCCCTTCTCATGCAGGGTGTGCATCTCGTCGAAGAAGACCGCGCCACCCAGTGCGCCTTCGAGCATCTCCTCGGCGTTCTTCTCGGCGTCGGCCATATAGCGGCCCAACAGCTTGGTGCGGCTGGTCTCCACCACCAGCGGCTTACGGAGCACGGTCAAGCCGCACAACTGCTTGGTGAACGCCCGTGCGACCGAGGTCTTGCCGGTACCGGGCGGCCCCAGCAACAAGGTGTGACGGGACGTCACCGGGACGGGAAGCCCCATCTTGGCGCGTGCCAGGTTCACCTTGGTGGTCGACTTGATGAGCTTGATCTCGCGCTTGGCCTGCTCCATGCCGAGCATCGCGTTGAGCTCGGCATCGCCCTCGGCCAGGTACTTCGCGGCTTCCTCGGCATGGCGGGCGGCTTCGGCCTGCGCACGCGACGGTGCGCTGTCCGGGTCCCAGGGATCCGTGCGTGCCTCGATCGTTTCCGGGTCGGTCAGCACCAGCCGGAAGTTCGGGTTGTCCAGTGCCTCGCGCGCCGGGGTGAACTTCGCGTCGCGCGAATACACCCGGCGCAGCAGTTCGACGGCTTCCTCCTCGCGGCCGACGTGCCGCAGACACATGCCTTGGGTGTACAGGGCAATGTTGGCCGCGCCCGGCACCCGGTCGCCCTCGATGGCGTCCTGCCCGCGCCGGAAGGCCTCCTCGAAAACACCGAGTGACGCCAGCGCGGTGGTGGCCATCGCCGCACCCGCCGCCTTCAACTCGGGGTGCCGCCAAGGAGTGGCTTCGGGAAATTGCACCAGCACATCTGGCCAGCGCTTGGTGCGGAAGTAGAGGACGCCGCGCACATAGGTCACCAGTTCCGCATCGAAAGGGTGCCGAGGTTCGGTCGAGTCGAGCAGCTCGGCCGCTTCCCGATAGCGCTTGTTCTCCGCGAGTACCGCGGCATACGCGCACGCCAGCGAGTCCACGCTGGTCACGGCCAGACGCAGAAACAGCCCGTCGGACACTTCCGGGCGGAATTGCAGGTCGGTGACGCCGAGCCGGCGGGTTTCCCACCCAAAGGTCCGCACCGCCGCCCACGCGCCGGCCAGCACGTCGATGCTCTGGTCACCGGCCAGAATCCGTGCCAGCCAGGCATCGCACATGCCCGGGTCGACCGTGGTGGCGGTGGTGAACATCTGCGCGGCCACCTGCGGGTTATGACTCGGCTGCAGTCCGTTGACCGAAATGCCCGAAGCCAGAAGTCCGGCGACCATGGCGTTACGGGCGTCTTCGGCGGCGGACTGCGCGCGGGTCATTGTGCTGCTGAGCTGGTTGCGTGCTCCGGCTCGTGACCGATTGACAACACCAGCTCGTCGTGGTCGCGCAGGTCGCGGCCGGGTACGGCCAACGGCGGGCGAGAAGACGGCGCGGGAAGACTCGCGCGCACCGCGGCCAGCTGGCGTCCGGTGAGGCGATTGAGCCCCGTCGTCAGATCTTTGGGCAGCCGGGACTCGCTGTGGTATCGCACGAACGCCGCCAGCTGCGGCCGTCGGGCCCGCGTGGTCAGTCGTATGGTGAGTACGGCCGCGCCCACCTCCGGTGCGTCTGGCAGCCACAGGCTTTCCAGCGTCTCGGAGTCGATATCGGACGGCGTCACCCAGAAACTGGTCACGAAACCGTTGAAGTGCTTGAGGTGTCGCCAGCCGGGACGGCTCCAGGTGGGTTCCAAGTCGGCAAGCACCGCGGAGTCGACCTCGGCCAGCTGGTCGGCCGTCAGCGGGCGGGCTGCGCAGGTCTGCCCGTCCAGGTCCTGAACCAGCCGTTCGGTGGCGGCCACCAGAGTCGACGAGACCGAATCACGACACACCACGGCAGCGATGTTGCGCTCCGGATTCATCCGGAGCACCAGCCAGGTGCGACGACGGTCGGCGGCGGGGCGCTCCCCCCCGGTTTCGTTGGCGCCCCAGCCTTCGGGCTGCCACTCCTCGAGCGAGGCGGAGGCCTTGGCGGCTGCGGCACCGCCACGCACCTGCACGGACACGATGTCTATGCCATCGAGGTGAATGTCGAACTGGCGCAAGCCATCCGCGACGGCGGCCACCGGCAGCGCCGGCATCGAACCGATTCGATGGCGATGCCGGCCCGACGGGTCGCTGTTCCCGCCGTCGACCTCCACCACGGCGACCAGCTGGCCGCGGTACTCGCGCACCCCGACCGTGTCGCGGCCGAAACGGCGCTTGAAGTCGACCGCGGGCGTACATCCCGCGCCCAGGGCGGTGCCGGGATCGGCCGACCAATCCCACAGCCAGGCGACCACCCCAGAGGCCACCGTGATGCCGTGATAACTGACGATCGACAGCAACGCCACCAGGACCGCGAGGCCCACCCCGACCCACCAAGCCACCCGGTTCTCACCCTGCCAGGAATCCGGGGCGTGGCTGGCGAGTATCAAGATGAGGATGTCGACCAGGAAAACCGCAGTCACCCGCGGCCAGGACAGGGACAAACCTAACTTGCGCTGGGCCTTCATCGTTGTTTCCGCGATCGTCGCATCAAGGACGCTGTACCGAACACTGCTCCGCCTATCAGTAATGCCGCAGCCAAGCCCCCGGTGGCCACCCACACCGGCGCCATGTTGCGCGGCGTTGGCGCCTTCGGCAGCGACAGCGGCGCCGAGAGTTGCTTAGGAGCCTGGGGCGGCCCTTGCGGGACATCCCATGTCAATGCCGCGACCGGGTCGATCACACCGTAACCGACTTGATTGTCGACGCCCCGGGCGGGCGGTCTGGCTGTGTGAATCAGCCGCTGCATGACCTGGTACGCCGACAGTTCGGGGTACTTGGCGCGCACCAGGGCGGCCACCCCCGAGACGATCGCGGTGGCGAAGCTGGTACCTGCCGGAACCAGCAACGTGTTATCCGGGCCGTCGATCGCGTTGACCAGCCCGTCGTCCCGGGGCGAGAGCCCCATGACGTCGGTCCCGGGCGCCGAAATAGACACCCACGGCCCGGCGATGCTCATCTGCGCCAGGGGCTGACCGCCGGTGTCGACGGCGCCGACGGTGAGGACGTAATCGCTGAACCACGACGGCGTCACCACCGTGGTCACGGCGTTCCAGGCGCGGGGATCATTCGGCGACAGCGGGTCGAAGATGGTGTTCTGCTTGCAGTCCTTCTTGCTGCTGTCGCCGGCCGCCGCGACGATCAGCGCGTTCTTGTCGACCGCGGCATAGTGCACCGCGGCTCCCAGGGTTCGCTGGTCGACCACGTTGCGGGCACTCATGCAGGTCACATCGGAGATGTTGATGATCGATGCGCCCATGTTGGCGGCGTGCACAATCGCCCGAGCCATCGTCTCGACGCTGTCGATCTTCGCGACCGTCTGAGGGTCCTCGTCACCGGTGTAGGCGTCCTTGAGGCCGAAGGCCTGGCTGGACTGACGGATGGAAATCACCTCGACGTCCGGCGCGATGCCGCTGAAGGCGTCCGGCGGCGGTCCCGCATTGGGACTCGGCGGCGGGGGCGGCGGCGGCGGTGTCGTGCTGCTCGACGTGCCCGACGTGCTCGACGGGGCCGATGTGCTCGGCGTGGTGGTGGTAGTCGACGGAGCCAGCGGGTGCGGGCCCCGCGGGTAGTCGACGGGAAGCACCTTCCCGCCGCCCGGGTAGCCGGGAATCGTCACCGTTCCGCCGCCGCGGTTACCCGACGGGGCCTGGCCGGGGCCCGGCGCCGGACCGGGGCCGGCGCCTTCCGACGGCGACGGCGGCGGCGCGGGAATCATGGTGATGGTCGGACCCGGCACCGGAGACAACGTCACCGTCTGGGGTGGCGGTGGCTTTTCGGTGGTGGGAACGGTCACCGGCCGGCGCGGCGACGCCGGCGGAGGGGAAGACCCGTTGGCGGGCGCCCCGGCGATCATCGAAGCGACCAGGGTGCCGTGGGCGTCACAGTCCGACAGCCCGTCTCCCCCGGCCATGACATAGTCACCGCCGGCAATGAGGCGCGGCAACCGCGGGTGCGGCGTCACACCGGTGTCGATGACGGCGACTTTGATCCCTTCGCCGCGGCCGAACTGCCACGCCTCGTTGAGGTTCAGCATCTCCATGTACTTGGGTGGCACCTTGAAGTCGGTGCCGGGCAGCACGCCCACCTCGGTGCAGTAGGAGTTCTGCTTCATCGGCGCGATCGGCCCCGGTGGGCTGTCAGGCGGCAGCGCCCCCGGATCAATCGTCGGAGGCGCTATCGCATATGCAGGTGGCATCCCGGCCAGCGCGCCGGAGGTCAGCAACATCGCGGCGACGGTCGCGCTGATCGCACGACCGCGCCGCGAGCGCCGGCTACCGGTATCGAATCGCTGCATAGACATTCATCAACCACAATGCCAGCGGGAAGATCGGCATGAGGCAGATGTACTCGAGCCATTCCACGAACTTGCGGAACAGCGGGCTGTAGATGGTGTTGGGCACGACGGCCGCGGCGGTCATGCCGGCGGCCGGCAGGGCCACCAGGATAGCGGCGCTGATCGACACCGAGAGCGGCGAAGCAAGCACCAGCGCATAGCGCACCAGCACGGCCGCGATGATCAGCACCCCGGTAGCCGCGAGGGTGATGGCTTGCCAGCGGTCCACGTAGGAGCGGCCGCGCAGCACCAGGAAGCCGGCCGAGAAGCCCGCCAGAAGCAGCGGCAGCCACCGCTCATGGGTGTGCGGATTGGACAGTGCCGTCAGGCAGACGACCATCAACACGCCGAGGCCCACCAGCAGACCACTGAGGAACGACCGTGCCCGCTCGGCCTGCAGCAACACGTCGCGGACCGATGCCGGGCCCTCGAGGGTCGGCGGGCCGCCCTCGGAGCGCACCACGGTGGTCGGCAGGTCGGGCCGCGCCTCGAACACCCAACGGCTGGTCGCCGACGGGAACACCGGCAGCCGGATGCCGGCCAGTCGCCGCGACAGGGCCGGGGCCGCGTGATAGAGAATCACGCTGGCCAGCACCAGGCACGAGAGCAGCGTCACCGCACTGGTGGCCGCCACCATCCTGGCCAGGCTGGCGATGGTCGCCAGCGCGCTGACCGTCACGATCGCGGTGTAGATGGACAGCCGTCGACCGGTGAACCGCAGCGCCAGCGCCGCCGCGACCGCCAGCACGCCGAAGCCCAGCACGGCGTGCGGGGACCCGACGGGACCGGGCGGTGCCGCGGCGGCCGCGACCGTGAGCGGAACCAGCCCGCTCATCAGCAGGATGTCGGCGACCCGCCGGTCGGAGTCGGTCTTGGCGCGCATCAACAGCAGCACCGCCACCGCCAGCACCAGGACAGCGGTGATCGCGGTGAAGATCGTGGTCAGCCAGGTGTTGTGGTGCCACCGGTACCAGCCGAGCACACCGGACGACAGCGCTACGCCGGTCGCCACCATGGTCGCGCCGACCTGAACTGCGACGATCGGGTCGATCGAGGCGAACCGCTTGCTCAGGTTGGCCGAAACGGCGGTGGAGATGTGCTCGATGACCTGCGACCGGTGCTCGGTGTCGGCGATGAAGCGGATCCACAGCCGGTCGCCGTCGTAGACGTCCTGCTCGGTCAGCGACTGGGTGGCACGCAGCGGCGTGCCGTCGACCATGCACAGCGCCCAGCGCCCGCGCCCGGTGGCCTCCAGCGGGGTCTCCCCCAGTTCCCGGAGCCGGCCGTTGATCACCTTCAACAGTGGGTCGGTCATCACCGAGACAGGGGCGTTGGCGTCCAGCAGGACGCCGATCTGCACACCCTCGCCGGCCATGATTCCGACGACCACAGCCCTGGGCGACGAGACACCCTCAATGTCAGTCTGTGGCGCATCAGCTACTGCGGTCATCGTCCTGCACCCCCTGCCATAGCGATTTGATTGGTTGTTGACCGCGCGTGGGGCTCGGCCAGGGCACCGGCCGGGGCGTCTGCGACGCTGCAGCCCCGGTAGCGCTGCGGCTGGACTGACTCCAATTTCATTTGCCTCGCCTCGCGGTTATTGGTTGTGGTTGACGTATTGCTATTGGTTTGCAACCTATTCCAGAGCAGTATGCCGTCTTGGCATCTCGCTCGCATTTTATGTTCAGAAATGTTGTCACACTGCGTGTTTGGTAACGGCGCTGTTAAACCCTGCTGTGGGTTTTCCATTCGCCGTACGGCAAAGTGTCCAGAACCGTCTTGACCCCGACTTGGACCAGCTGCGGCGTGGCCGGGCAGATAGCCAGCCACGCCTCGCCGGAACCTGCGGTCCGCGCCTGCTGGTAGAGCGCGATACGTCCGCCGGACCCGTCTTTCAGGGACAGGACCGACGCGCTGGGGCCTTTGGCGTCGTCGCGATACTGGCGCGCGTACACCGCAACCTCAGCCGCGGGGTCCGACAGGGCCTGACCCAGCGCGGCCACCGTGGAGGCACTGATCCCCATGCGCCGCAGGTCGCCGCCGGAAAAGACATTGAAGCCCGACTCCTGCCACGACTTGGTGGCCTCGAGCATCTCCTCCAGGGGCACGTTGACGGCGTTGATCGCAGCCGGGTCGGCGTGGTGAATGGACTCGAGACCGTCGATCACCAGCGCGGCGATCGAGGCGCTGTCCGAGACGACGACGTCGTCGACGGTGATGTCGCTGCCGACCCGCACCGCGGAAACCCAGTGGTTGGCGCGACGGGCCAGGACCACCCGGAACTCGTTGTCGGGAATGTCGCGGGAACCTGGGGGTTGGTTCTCGTCGTCGACGACGCCGTAGAGCAGCTTGCCGCGCGACAGCAGCGCGACGACCTCGAGATCCGGTGCGGCCAGCACCCTCATCCGCGCGGCGACCTGCTCGTTGACCTCGTCGCCGACCACGATGCCCTGCTCGCGCATGACAGCCATACCCGGATGCTCGTTGAGCCAGTCGTTGTTGTCGGTGGATACGTACGGCCGGCACCGTAGCTCCGGTGCCACGTGCCGGATATCCAGCAGCGCTTGAAGCATCCAGAAGCCGTCAACGTTGACGGTGATGTCGGTGCGGGTGCTCTGTTGATCCATCCCTACCTCAGAGGTCTTTTTCGTTAGAACTTCCAGTTAACTGCAGAACACGGCAGCACACCAGTGATTTGGTGTGCTGCCGCGCCTGGAGTTGGTTCTTAGGCCCAGCTGGAGCCGACGGCGCTGTCGGTCTGCGCCATGTTGTTGCCGGCTGACTGGACCTTCTGGCCGTGAGCGTTGGCCTGCTCGTAGATCACCTGGAAGTTGCGGCCCAACTGGGCGATGAACTCCTGGCAAGACACCGAGCCGGCGCCGCCCCAGAAGTCACCGGCAGCCAGCACATCACGAACGATGGCCTGGTGCTCGGCTTCGAGGTTGGCGGCCTGCGCGCGGATGAGAGCACCGTGGGCGTCGACATCCCCGAACTGGTAGTTAATGGTCATATCGGTTTTCTCCTGATTCGGGTCTGTAGGGCTAGCTGCTGAGGATCTGCTGGGAGGCCTGCTCTTGCTGCTCGTAGTTGTTCGCGTCGCGGACAAGTCCGTCGCGAACGCCGTGCAGCATGTTCACGATGTTGCGGAACGCCGTGTTCATCTGGCCCATGGTGTCCAGCGAGGTGGCCGAGGCCAGACCGCTCCAGCCGGCGCCGGAGATGTTCTGCGAGGAAGCCCACATGCGACGGGCCTCGTCCTCGACGGTCTGGGCGTGGGTCTCGAAACGGCCCGCCATGTCGCGCATCGCGTGCGGGTCGGTCATGAAACGTGAAGTCACCTGATTCTCCTTAACTAATTACTGCTCAGATCAGTTTGTTAGGACACGATGGCCGATCGGCTACACGCGGACGTATCCGCCGACCGGTAGTACTGCGTAATTCCCCTTTCGGTCAGCCGGCGGCCACCGGGTGCTCCACGGTCGGAAAGGTGTCGAACCCGCACACCGGCGTGCGGGTTGACGGCGAATGCAGGTGATCCGGAAGCGAGGGCCCCGACCGGCCGTTCAACTCCGAAATCACCGCCTGATGAGACGTCGCGTGTGAACTCACGTCCGTAGCTGATCCGTCTCCAAAATCTGTGACGCCGGTCAGCCGGCGGCCGCTGCGTTGGCGGCCTCGGTGGCCGCGTAGGAACCCGAGCTGGTCGACAACGTGTTGACGAACATCTCGTGGATCGCCGCGGCCTGAGCGCTGACGGCCTGGTACATCTGGGCGTGCGCGGCGAACTGAGCCGCGGTGAGCGCCGAGACCTCATCGGCGGCAGCCGGAACCACCCCCGTGGTCGGCGCCGCAGCCGCGGCGTTCTGAGCGCTCATGGTGGTGCCGATGCCCTGAAGGTTTCCGGCCGCAGCCGCCAAAGCCTCCGGCTGTGTGGTCACGAACGACATGCTGTTTCCTCCCTAAAATCATCCCAGCAACCAGCCTCTGCACGAGAGTAGATGACTGCTCGGCGCCAGGTCGCCTTCGACGCCGCCTGGTTGGCATTTGTTCACTAGACGGCAATACGGGTTGACCTCTCGTAACGACACAGTAACAGCGCCTGACCTGCTTCGGAGGGGTTCTCCCGGCAGTCCGTCGCAAGCTCCTGCTCCTGCCGATGGAAAGGACCCCTGACCTGGGCGCTACGAGGCACGCAGTTCGGCCTTGTGCCGGGGGCAATAGGCATCGATGGCTGCACCCACGAAGAACCCGGAGTGATACGCGGGCATGCTGCTGCTGTTCAGCACGTCGTTCGCCACATCGCTGGGTGACATGCCGTTGTCGAGGCGGACGCATACGTAATGGCCCGCTTCGATCGCATGGGCATTGGAGATGTGGTCGGTGATGCCCTCGGACCGCAGTGCGGCCAAGAACTTGTCGTCGGTCGTGTCGGCGTGCGCGACTGCGACTGCCACCGGGCCCCACACCGCGCCCAACGCCACAACGGTGACCAGACGAGCCGCGATAACGCCCAATTCCATTCAACTGCTCCCGCGATGAGATGACCTCTTGAACTAGCCAACCTGAATTTTCGCGAGTGCCGCACCACAGTTCCAGTTGAGCGTTACTTGTACACCCTTTATTTACCCCACGGTCACTCCAACGCCGGATACCGGGCCCCAAACCGATGTGAGACGAGTGAACTCCGGATCTCGGCTGCGGTGACCACGATTGGGATCTGTCGTTTCGTCTGCCGGGGCGCGCCGCGGCAGTGGAGGTGCCGTTCATAGTGCGGTAGCAGGAAAGCTACCGGCCGTTAATTTTCGGCATCTCGCAATTCCAGTAGTGTTTCCTCTTGCGGGCGCACAGCCTCGGCAATGACTGCTCGATCGGTGTTAACCGGAATCAAATTCGAGTTCCGAAAACAGAGGATCTGAATTGCGGCACATCCGGCTCGACTTCTTTCCTGTTTCGCTGGCTGCCGCCGTCCTGGTGTTGTCCGGATGTGGGGCTGAAGAGACCTCCGGCGCACCGAGTTCGACGACTGTCGCGTCGTCGTCGAAGATCAGTTGTGGCGGCAAGATGACCCTCAAGGCCAGCGGGTCGACGGCACAGGCCAACGCGATGACCCGGTTCGTGACTGAGTTCGAGCGGGCCTGCCCGGGCCGGCGGGTTGACTACACGGCCAACGGGTCGGGCGCCGGGATCCGCGAATTCATCGACAACCAGACCGATTTTGGTGGCTCGGATTCGCCGCTCACCCCTGGCGAATACGCCGGCGCCCGGCAGCGCTGCAACTCGCCCGCGTGGAACCTGCCGGTGGTCTTCGGGCCGATCGCCATCACCTATCACGTCGATGGGGTGTCGGCCCTTACTCTCGATGGGCCGACCGCCGCCAAAATCTTCAACGGCACGATCATTACGTGGGACGACCCCGAGATCGCGGCGCTGAACCCGACGGTGAAGCTGCCCCCTGAACCCATTCGCGTGGTGTACCGCAGCGATGAATCCGGAACATCGGACAATTTCCAGCGCTATCTCGACACTGCTGCCGGCGGTGCATGGGGCAAGGGCGCCGCGCGGCAATTCAAGGGCGGCGTCGGCGAAGGCGCCGAGGGCAACGACGGTACCGCGGCGGCCGTCAAGCGCACCGAAGGAGCGATCAGCTACAACGAGTGGTCCTTCGCTCAGGCCCAACACCTGGACATGGCCCGCATCATCACCTCGGCCGGTGGAGACCCGGTGGCGATCACCCCCGATTCGGTGGCGAAGACGATCGCCTCAGCCGGGATCATCAACAAGGACAACGACCTCATTCTCGACACCATCTCGTTCTACCGGCCGAGTCAGCCCGGTTCTTATCCGATCGTGCTGGCGACGTATGAGATCGTCTGTTCGAAATATCCCGATCCCCAGGTTGGCATGGCGGTCCGGGCATTCCTGCAGAGCATCATCGGGCCGGGCCAGAACGGCTTGACGGATCATGGGTACATTCCCATCCCGGATGCATTCAAGTCACGATTGTCGACAGCGGTCAACGCCATCACCTGACGCCGACGCTCGCCGTCGCGACTACCCGAAGGGCAGCTGACGGGGCATCACAGTGGGTTTGAACCCGTACCGGGGCGGCGCGCCCGCACCACGGCCGTTACCGCCGCCAACCACGGGCATACCGCTCAGCACGTTTCCGGTCGTTGCGGACTCGCCCGCGATTATCGGCTCACTGATCATCTGTACGGCGGGGCGTACCGTCGGCGCTGCCGTCGCGCCCGGCCACGAGGACGGGACCGCCAGGTGGCCGATGTGGGCTCCCTGGCCTAAACCGGCCGCGACCTGGCCGCCCGCCGTACCGAGCGCCCCGCTGATCGGAGGTCCGGGAACTGCTGCTGCTGCCGCCGCCGCCGCAGGAGCGGGGCCGTTCAGCAGGCCGGCTGACTTGGCCATCTGCACCCCGAAGTTGCCCATGCCGACGCTGAAGTACGGCAGACCCTCGGTGTTGTAGAAGAAGCTCGCGTAGTTCGAGTAGCCCTGCATGAATGTGCCGAGGTTGTTGGGCAGGGTGGTCTGTCCGGTCAACAGGAACCAGATCTCCGTCAGGATCGGAAACTGGGTCGCGGACTCGGAAAGCAGTTGCTCGATTCCAGTTGGCGTGGCCAGTAGTCCAAGCCGGCTGGTGATCTGGTTGAAGAAGCTTTGCAGTGATTCCTGGACGGAAGCCGCCGGGGCGGCCTGCGCCGCCGCCACTGCGGCTGCCTGGGTGGTGGTTCCCGCCGGATTGGTGATGGTCGGAGCCTGGGTGAAGGGGTCGAGCCTGGTGGCCAGGGCAGCGGACGAGGCGTAGCTGTACATGGACAACGCGTTCTGCGCCCACATCTCGGCGTACTGAGCTTCCAGCTGCGCGATGATGCCATTGTTGAGCCCAAAGATGTTGGACTGCAACGCTTGGGCCAACTCGGCCCGGTTAGCTGCCACCAGCGGAGGCGGCACGATCGAGGCGAACGCCGTCTCGAAGGCGGCCGCCGCAGACAGAGATTGCCCGGCGGCGCGCTCGGCCTGTCCGGCTGTGGTGGTCAACCACCGGACGTAGGGCTGAGCGGCCTGCGCCATTGTCGCCGAGGCGGGACCCAACCACTCTTCACCGGCCAGCTGGGCCAGCACCGTCTCATAGGCTTGCGCGGTCGAGGTGAGTTCGGCCGCCAGCGCATTCCATGCCGAAGCGGCCGCCGCGAACGACGCAGAGCCCGGACCCGCGTACATCATCGCCGAGGTGACCTCGGGAGGCAGTGCGCCAAAATCAGTCGCAAGTGACATGCGATTCCTCCTCAACTGTTGCGGCTCGGTAGTCGTCAGCGGATGCTGCCCACATCGCTCAGCCGGCAGACGGTGGTCGGGCGAGCACGGTGTAACGCAGGCCGTACCGGACGCCCATGTTGCCAGTGCGCCGGCCGCCGCCCGATCCGGCCGGAAACCCGGGCATAGCGGCGTTCATGCTATTGCTGACGGGTGTCTCACCGGGTGCGGTGACCGAGCCGGCGGTCAGCACTTTCGTGGCGGCCTGCTCGGCACCAGCGGGTGCCCCTGACCAACTTGCCGGCACCGAAAGCCCGCCGACCTTGGCCGATGACGCGACACTCGCCGACAGGCCGATACCACTGTGGTGAGTCCAGCCACCTGCGCCCAACGCGGCGAATTGCGGTGTCGGATACCAAGCGCCACCCGAACCGGCCGTCGTACCAAGGCCAGGCTGCAACTGCTGTGCGATCGACCAGCCGAAGTTGGCAATGCCCACGCCGAAATACGCTTGCAGTGTCTGCCTGATCGCTGTGTACATGCCCGGATATAGGCCCGCCCAGTTGTTGTCCGGCGTCGGCAACCAGCCGAGCCTCGGGACGGCGCTGGCGCTGACAGGGGTGTCGGCGATGATTACCACGTCCGATGTTCCTGCCGCCGCCGGTGCCGCGGCGAACTGCTGCGCCAGCTGCGGCAGCGCGGCCGAAGACAACAGTTGCGGGATGGTGGTCGAGGTGCTTTCTGCGGAACTGGCGGCCGGCGTGGCAGTGGCCGCGGCCGGGTTGGTGGTGCTTGGCGGCTCGGGGAACCGACTCAACTCGGTCGCGAGAGCCGACGAGGCCGAATAGCCGTACATCGCGGCGGCGTCTTGAGCCCACATTTCCAGGTAGTCCGCTTCAGTCGCCGCGATCGCCGAAGTGTTCTGCCCGAAGAAGTTGGTGGCCACCAGAGTCGCCAGCAGTACCCGGTTGGCCGCGATAACCGGCGGGGGCACCGTCAGGCCGAACGCCGTCTCGTAGGCGGCCACGGCAGCTCGGGCCTGATTGGCGGCACTCTCGGCCCCGCCGGCCACCGCACTGAGCCAGCTCACATAGGGCGTCGCCGCGGCGAGCATGGATCGCGACGCCGGTCCGACCCACGGCGCGCTGGTCAACTCGGTCAGGATGGCGGCGTAACCTGTTGCGGCCAAAGCGAGTTCGGTTGCGATGCCGTCCCATGCCGAAGCCGCTGCCAGCATTGGACCCGGCCCCGGCCCGCTGTACATGCGGCCGGAGTTGATCTCAGGCGGCAACGCCCCGAAGTCGAACAACACCCCTCCTGACGATTGGCGTCGCTTTCCGCGCGGCGTGAGCCGCGTGGCGCGGTCGGGCAATCCGCACTCATGTGAAACTTAAAGGCGGGGTTGGGTCTTTGCCTCCGGCGATGCCAACTGTTCACTGCTCGCCCATGTTTGTTAACCGAAAATTCAGTCTTCGGTCTCGACGATGATGGCCATCTCCGGGCAGGAGGCGGCGCCATCCCGAATCACCTGTTCATCCCCGGGATCGATGTCGTGTTCTTCCAAGAGGGAATAACCGGACTCGTCGATCGGGAACTGTTCTGGATCCACCGCGTAACACTGGGCGTGCCCAACACATCTCGACCGATCGAGGCGAACCTTCATGGGGCCAGCGTAGCTGTCTGCGGTCCTCGGATATGTCTGGCAGCAACAAGATTGATACGGTCTCCGGCATGTCGCGTTGACAGCGACCATGGACCAACGAACGGAAGGGCGGGCTCATGAGCAGTGGGGGGACCCCAACCTGGGGGACATTCCACCTGCCCAGGCTCGAGTACTCCGCCCTGCCGTTGACCAACGACCGGGGTGTCGGATGGCGGACGCTGCGAGACGCCGGTCCGGTGGTCTTCATGAACGGGTCCTATTACCTGACGCGACGTGAGGACGTGCTCAGCGCGTTGCGGAATCCCGGCGTCTTCTCCTCACGGCTGCTGCAGCCGCCTACCAATCCCCTTCCGGTGCTTCCCCTTTCGTTCGACCCGCCGGAGCACACGCGGTACCGCAGGATCCTGCAGCCCTACTTCAGCCCCAACGCGCTCGGAGTGTCGCGTCCGGTGCTGCAGCGGCACGCGTCCGAGATGATCGCTGAGCTCGCCGGCCGAGGGCAGTGTGAAGCGATGGCCGATTTCGCGCGCCTGTATCCGTTCCAGGTTTTCCTGGATCTCTACGGGCTACCGCTTGCCGACCGTGATCGGCTGATCGCCTGGAAGGACGCCGTCGTCGGCGACAAGTCCTTCCTCACCATGTCCGAGGCGGAGCAGGGTCAGCTCGAGCTGTTCGAGTATCTCACCGACGCAGTCCGGCAGCGCCGCGCGGAACCGGGCTCGGACATGTTGTCGCAGATCATGACCGGCCCCGGGAATCTCTCCGATCTCGAACTCCTGGGCATGAGCCACCTGCTGATACTGGCAGGGCTGGACACGGTGACCGCAGCCATCGGGTTCGCGTTGCTGCAACTGGCCCGCAAGCCGCAGTTGCGTGCGCAGCTTCGCGGCGACGCCCGCCAGATCCGGGTTTTCATCGAAGAAGTGGTGCGACTGGAGCCGTCGGCGCCGGTGGCTCCCCGCGTCACGACCGAATTCGTCAAGGTGGGCGGCATGACGTTGCCTCCGGGGTCGCAGGTCCGGTTGTGTATCGCCGCCGTCAACCGCGACGGCAGTGACGAAACATCCACCGACGATCTGGTGCTGGATGGAAAGGTACACCGGCACTGGGGCTTCGGGGGCGGTCCGCACCGGTGTCTGGGGTCTCATCTGGCGAGGATGGAGCTGACCGTCATCGTCGCCGAGTGGTTGAGACAGATCCCTGACTTCGACCTCGCGCCGCAATACCGGCCCGAAATCGCCTTTCCGTCAAAGACATTCGCCCTGAAATCACTGCCGCTGCGCTGGGGTGCGGAAGCCGCGCACAACGACGGCGTCGGCTAACCGGCAAACGGCGGCCGCGCCATGACGGTCGGACGGAACCCGTACTTCTGCCCCCCGGCGGCGCTTATTCGGCTATATGCCGGCGCGGCCCTACTTGTGCACTTCAGTGGCCGCAACCTGCACGAACACCCCGGTGTCTTCGGCCATCAGCAGGCCTCGACCGCGGGGCAGCGGACCGCCCTTCATCTTCCCGCGGATGAAGCCCTCGTCCGGGTCGGCATCCATGACCAGCAACGGCGCGTTGGCCTGATGCAGTGCGCGCAGCATCGGGTCACTGCCCGCCGACGACCAGCCACCGAAGGACCGTGTCACGATGACGTGCAGCCCCACGTCGGCAGCACGGTTCACGAACGGAACCACCTTGTGCAGCGGCGAATCGAACCCGGGCGGCAACTGCTGGATGTCGTCGACGATCAGGAAGATCTCCGGGCCACTCCACCACGACCGTGACAGCAGCTCCTGAGCCGACAGACCGGGCGGGGGTTCGCGTCCCGCCAGGGCCGCCGACAGTTCGCCCATCATCGCGACCACGCCGTCGAGGTTGTAGGCGAACTTCTCCATGTAGTCGGAGCCCAGCATGGTGAGCAACTGGCGTCGGGGGTCGATCAGCCACACCTGTGCCGACGGCCGTCCGGGTGGCGGCGGCGGTGCGCTGCTGGAACCCGGCGCGTACAACCGCCCGATCTCGGACATGATCGTTGCCAGCGTTGTGGTGCGCCCACATTCGCGGCGGCCGGTGATCATCAAGTGCGAATTCTCGGCGAAGTTGAGGTAGACCGGCTGCAGGTCCAATTCCGATATGGCCCAAGCGATTCCACCGGCGCCGACGCCCTGACGGGTGTCGCGTGCCGCCAGCTCCCGTACCTGCTCCACGCCGAACCGGGCCGGCAGCCGACGCACCGGCGGGGCCGCTGCGGTGGTGAGGCGGCTGACCGCCGCCACAATGCTGTCGCTCTCGAAGACATTGTTCGGTGTGCTCGAGAGCGCCGGGCGGGCCACCAGAGTGTGCAGACCGGCCTGCGGGTCGCTGTCCAACCGCACGTAGTTGACCGCGACCATGCCGCGTCCGGGCTTGACCGGAACGTCCTTGGCGAAACGGGAGCGCACCAGCTTGGCGTCTTCCACTGCCGCCAGACGCAACTCGACGCGGGAACCGAAACCGCTTCGCACCGGTGGCCGCAACTCCGACTCCCGGTCGGCGGTGACGATCACGTGCACGCCGAATGACGGGCCCTGGTTGATGATCAGGTTGACCTGGTCGATCAACACCTCGTTTTCCTCGGCCAGCGCCCGGTAGTTGTCGATGACGAGGAAGACGTCACCGAACCCGTCGTTGGGCACCGGGCCGGCCTCCCCACCGAACTTGCGCCGGCGGAACATCTCCATCGAGGCGATGCCGTATTCGAGGAAGCTGCGCTTGCGCTCGCGCACCAGCGCCAGCAGTTCGGCCACCGTTCGGCGCACACCGTACGGATCGGTGGGACCGGCCACCTCGCCGACGTGCGGCAACTGCGCCACCGTCGTCAGCGCGGTGCTGCTGTAGGCCAGGCAGTAGAACTGCACCTGTTCGGGAGTGTGGGTCAGCGCCGCGGCGCAGATCAACGTCTGCAACGCCGTGGTCTTGCCCGAACCGCCGGCGCCCAGGATCAGCACGTTGGCACCGGGGCCGGAGGTGTCCACCGTCCACGGCGGCTGGTCGTGCTTGAACGGACGGTCGATGATCCCGAGCGGGAACACCAGGTTCCGGGCCGTCCCGTAGTCCCTGTTCCAGGGGCGCCCGAGGAGACGGTTGACCAGCTCGTCGATGGCGACCGGCTCGGTGAGCGGCGGCTGCCACAACCGGTACGGCTCGAAGTTGATCTTGCGCAACTGGTCGATGATCACGGTGCCCACCTTCGGCGTCCGGATCGCTTCCTCTTCCTCGTCCTCGACGTCGTCGACCCGCCCGTTGAGCACCTCGCCGTTGCTGTAGCCGGCCACCGGCTCGACGGCCGGTCCCCCGACGCTGACTTCCATCGGCGTGAAGGAGTTGGTGAACAGTTGCGGGCGAACGTAGTCGATCGTGTTCACCAACACCGGCGCCTCCTCACCGTCGACGGAGGAGATACGCAGGTAGTCGCGCCAGAGGAACTCGGCCTGGAACCGGATGATGTCCTCCAGGCTCTTCCGGAAGTAGCCGAGACCGGCCTGGGCCGGCAGGTTCACCGCATTGGGCACACCGGCGGCCTGGGCGGCGCCGGCGGTCCGGGCCTTCAGCACCAGGCGGTAACCCATGTTCTCCATGAGCTTTTCGGCGCGACTCTCGATCGTCTGCGAGGCCATCATCAGGTGGATCCAGTAGGCACGGCCCTGCCGGCCGATGGAGTCCAGCACATCGACCGCCGTCGGCATGATCCGGAACCACTCGTAGAACTCGTCGATGACCACCACGAGCATCGGCAGCGGCGCCATGTCCTGGCCGCGGGCGCGCATCCTGAGCCGTACCGAGTTGTATTCCTTGGCGTCGTCGACCCCGGCGCTGTCGCAGATCGCCTTGCGGCGCGCGATCTCGCCCCACAACGCGTCCAGGAAACGCTCCATCAGAGCCTGGTCTTCTTCGAGGTCGGTGATGATCCGCGATACGTGCGGCACCCCGGCGAACGGCTTGACGGCCGACCCACCCTTGAGGTCGGCCAGCACGAATTGCAGCTCCTCGGGCGGGTGGGCGAGCAACAGCGATTCGATCACGGTGCGCACCAGTGTCGACTTACCGGAACCGGTGGTACCAGACATGACACCGTGCGGGCCGTCGCCGCCTTCGTCCAGCGACTTCATGTCCAGGAACAGCAATTCTCCGTTGTCGGACCGGTTACCGAACGGGACCCGCAACCGCGAGCGTCCCATCGTGTCGGTGCGACTCCCCCAGAGGTCTTCGAAGTCGATGTCCGCCGGATCGCTGATCCCGTAGTAGGACAGGATGTCGCGGGCGCCGATGTGGGCGACCCGCTGGCCGATCTCTTCGTAGGCCTCGGCCAGGCGCCACTGCGCCAGCTTCTGGGCGAATTGTTCGGCTTCCGCGGTGCTCATCTGGTCGGTCAGGGCGAAGAACCATGCCTTGTCGTCGATCACCATCCAGGTGTCGCGGTCGCGGGGCAGCGCCTCGATCACGCCGATCTTGTCGAACGCCAGCTTCCGTTCCGGGACATTCGTCCACATCTCGGAGCCGGTGAGGTCGAAGAACGTCACGCCGTCGACGCCCTCGGCGCTGATCACGTACTCCCACTGGGGGTCGTCGACGTCGGCGATGATCACGTGGTGCGGGGTCGGGGTCTGCGCCGACGAGCTCGCGTGCCGTGGCGTGAACGAACCACGGCCGGCGAATAATTCGGCCTGCTCCGCCGCGAATTCGCGAACCGAGCTGTAGACCATGCGGGCGCTGCCCGCGGCGTCGGTGCGCCGGGAGTCGCCGAAGTGCGGCAACCACTTCACCCAGTCCCACTCGTCCAGGTCGGAACTGACCACGATCAGCCGGATGTGGTCCGGACCGTGCGAGAAGGCCAGCTGACAGATGATCGCCCGCATCAGCCCGAGCACCTGCGGGCGATCGCCGACCAGCGCGTACCAGGGCTCCACCAGTACCGAGATCATCTTGGGCAGGTTGTAGACGACGCTCTGGTAACGGCCGAACTCCTGCAGCGCCTTGCCGGTCACCGGCTCGAGCTCGATGTCGGTGGGCATGTTCTGCGGCTCACCCCAGGTCACCTCGGGGCGTGTCATGCCCACCCCGACGCGGACCACGCCGAAGTTCAGGTCCTTGCCGTCAGGCTTGCGTTCCCACATCCGCTGCGTACCCACCGCTGCCGCCAGCGTGTCGGGCGCGGGGTGGAACCACCGGTAGTTGGCGTCCATGCTGTCGGCCGACTCCTGCGCGGTCTCCCGCAGCATGTCCAGCATCAGCATGAACTGGGCGCGCATGGCGTCCAGTTTCGGGCGGCTCATCTGCTGCTGACCGCCGCCGACGCCGCGGAACATCATCAGCATCATGCCGCCGACCATGAAGATCGGGAAGATCGACCCGACACCGCCGAACACGTGCGAACCGCTGGCAAAGGTCATCGCGACCATGCCGCCCAACAGGCCGATCACCACGACACCGACCACGATCAGCCACCACGGCTTGCCCTCCGGCGGCGGAATGCTCAAAGGCGTCGGGAGGACGATGTTCTCCGGCTTGATTACCGGGGGCTTCTCCGGTGTCGGCCGCGCAAATCCACGTTTCACTTCGGTACCACCAACTCTGCAGGGGTCATGTCCATCGGTAGGGTGTCGTGCTCCACCAGGGCGTCGGCGCGAGACAAGGTCGGCCCCTGCGGCAGCAGCCGCAGCGCCACCCATGGCGCCATGCTGGGCTGCAGCGTCAGACCGAGCGCTTCGCGGGCTTCCTTCGTGTCGTCCACTCCGAAGCGCGCGCCCGCATTGGTCAGCCACCATAGTGACTCGGTCGTCTGCGCGGCAGGGTTGTTGCCCGTCACGGCGACGAAGTTCGCGTAGTTGGGGCCGAAGTAAACCTGGTCGGCCTGACGGCCGGTCATGTCAGCCTTCACCAGGTTGACAACCTTATTCATTTCGTTGGCCTTGATCGGCAGCGTCGGTCCCGACAGCACCTGAACGCGGGCCCGGTTCTCACCGTCGGTTCGTTCCCACCACCAGCAGGTGGACGGGTTCTCCCGGATGTCCAGCACGTTCAGCGGGTCGTTCGGGTACGCCGACAGGTCCAACCGGTTGACCACCGGCATTTTGGCCAGCGCGGACGGTTCGACCGTCACCGGTTTGGTATTGCCCGGGCGGCCCGCGTTCTGCAAGATCTGGGCCACCAACGGCGGCAGGGTCTGCACCCCGTCGACCAAGACCAGTGAATATTGTTGAGGACCACTGATCTGCGGGGTAACGAGAATCGTCCCGACGGGACCGGGCGCACCAGGGAAGGTCGCCGCGGCTCCGGCGTTCGGCACCTCGGGAACCAACAGCTCGGGTCCGACCGGCAGGGCGTCGTACAGCGCGTGGCTCATCGGCCGCGCCTGACTGACCTGCTCGGGTGTAAGGCCCAGGGGCAGCAACACCGCGCGGTCGGTGGCGTCGATCTTCGAGCGGCGGCCCTCACGAATCACCCAGGCGTTCCCGCCATAGCTCAGCACCACCGCGTCTGACCCGTTGAGGACCCGGCGGTGTCCGCTCATGTCGGGCGTGCCGTCGATGACGGTCACCGTCACACCACCCACTGCCGGCATTCCCGAGGGGCCTGACGAGCCGCCTACCGTGTCGCACACCAGCCAGGACGAGGCCGGGGGATCCTTGGGCGCGAATTCCGTCGGGGCCCCGGGGATGCCGACCAGCGGCCCGTGGGGCATGTTGGCGATCTGGCTTCCCTTGACCAGGTGTGGGTTGTCCGGACGGCCGGTGATCAGCCGCGCCGAGGCTAGGTTCAGCGCCGGGTAAAGCCGGTCTCCCACCTTCACGTACAGTGCGCCCGAGTCGCGGTCGGCGATGATCGGTGATTCGTTGATCTGGCCGGCCGGGCTCAGGAACGAGTACAGCAGCGCGCCCAGGCAGATCACCAGGGACGCGGACACCGACGCAACGACTGCCAATGTCTGACGACGGCCCGGCTCGATCTCCATGCGGACCCGCCAGCGGGTCAATGCCATCGCGGTCCGGCGGGCCAGGAACTGATAACCGGTTACCTGGGTCCGCGTCGACAACCCGAGGCCGTAACCCGACCCCCGCTGCTGTCCGCGGCTATGTTCGGCCACGCTTGGTCACCTTTCGGTCAAAACGCCTGGATATGCAGTGCTTGTTGATTGTCAAGCGCTGATCACACTGATAACCGTAGGGCACCCGCGCAGACCTTGCCAGGTGACAACACCCGCCGAGAAGCCGCCTGGATCCGCGCGATCGATCCCCCTTGGAGTCATCGTGACTTCACTGGGCATGTTAGCTGCGAATGGTCGCGTCGGCGCGCCAAGTCGCAGACTGCTCGCCGGTGCTGACGTATTCCGGCGGATCTCGCCACCGGACGTCAGAATGTCGGGATGACCGAGCCTGCGCCCTCGCTTGCCGAACTCGCCCGCAGACTCGGCATCGCGACCAGCTACCAGGACTGGAGCGCACAGCAGGTACTCGTCTCCGAAGCCACCCTGATCGCCGTCCTGGCCGCCCTCGGCGTCTCGGCCGGCACCGAGCACGAGCGCAACGCGGCGCTGACCGCGCATCTGCGCAGGTACTGGGCCCGGTCGCTGCCACCGACCATCGTCGGGCGCGCCGGTAACCAACTGCGATTCTGGGTGCACGTGACGCACGGCGCTCCGGCCGAAGTGTGGTTGCAGCTCGAGGACGGCACTGAGCGCCGGGGCCCGGACAACGGCCCGGTGCAGGTCGACAACTTCACCCCGCCGTTCGACCTGGACGGCCGACAGGTCGGCGAGGCCAGCTTCGTGTTGCCTGCCGACCTGCCGTTGGGATACCACCGCGTGCACCTGCGCTCAGGCGACTACCGCACCAGCTCCGCCCTCATCGTCACACCGGACTGGCTGGGCCTGCCGGACAAGTTGGGCGCCCGGCGCGCCTGGGGTCTGGCCACCCAGCTGTACAGCGTGCGGTCCAGGCAGTCCTGGGGCATGGGCGACCTCACCGACCTCGGCGACCTCGCACTGTGGTCGGCCGCGGCGCACGGCGCCGATTACGTACTGGTCAATCCACTGCACGCCGCCGCTCTCCCCGGCCCCGGCGGGCGCGGTGGCCCGATCGAACCGTCGCCGTACCTGCCGACCTCGCGACGCTTCGTCAACCCGCTCTACCTGCGCGTAGAGGCCATCCCCGAATATGCCGAACTGCCGAAACGCGGCCGGGTGCGGGATCTGCGCGACCGTATCCAGCGGCGGGCCGCGCGGTTGGACACCATCGACCGCGACAGCATCTGGGCCGCCAAGTGTGCGGCGCTCAAGCTGGTCTACAGCGTTCCCAGATCAGCCGGGCGGAACCTGGCCTACGCCAACTTCCGTGCGCAGCAGGGTCGGGCCCTGGACGATTTCGCCACCTGGTGCGCGCTGGCCGACAAGCACGGCACCGATTGGTCTCGATGGCCGAAGTCGGTGCGGCACCCCGATGCCCCCGGCGTCGCCGCTTTCGCCGCCAAGAACGCGGCGTCCGTCGATTTTCACCGCTGGATGCAGTGGCAGTTGGACGAACAGCTCGCCGCGGTGCAGTCACAGGCCACCCGGGCCGGCATGGCGCTGGGTGTCATGCATGACCTGGCCGTCGGTGTGCATCCGACCGGGGCCGACGCGTGGGCCCTGCAGGACGCGCTCGCGCTGGGGGTGACCGCCGGAGCACCGCCTGACGAGTTCAATCAGCTCGGGCAGGACTGGTCGCAGCCACCGTGGCGGCCCGATCGGCTCGACGAGCTGGAGTACCGGCCGTTCCGGGCACTGATTCAGGCGGTGCTGCGCCATGCGGGCGGAGTCCGTATCGACCACATCATCGGGCTCTTCCGGCTGTGGTGGATCCCCGAGGGCAAGCCGCCGACCGAAGGCACTTATGTGCGCTACGACCACGAGGCGATGATCGGGATCGTTGCCCTGGAAGCCCAGCGGGCGGGAGCGGTGGTGGTCGGCGAGGATCTGGGCACCGTCGAACCGTGGGTGCGGGACTATTTGCTCTTGCGCGGCTTACTGGGGACGTCGATCTTGTGGTTCGAGCAGGATGACTCGACCGGCGCACCCCTTGCGGCCGAACGCTGGCGGGAGTACTGCCTGTCGTCGGTCACCACGCACGACCTGCCGCCGACCGCCGGTTACCTGTCCGGCGACCACGTCCGGCTGCGGGAATCGCTGGGGCTGCTGACCCGGCCCGTCCAGGTCGAGCGGGAAGCGGCTGCGTGCGAGCGAACGGCCTGGTTGGCCGAGCTGCGCAAAGTAGGTCTGCTCGGTGGCGAGGAGAACGATTCCGGGCAGCTGATTCTTGCCCTCTACCGTTACCTTGGCCGGACTCCGTCCCGGCTGCTCGGTGTGGCGCTTACCGACGCGGTCGGTGACCGGCGCACCCAGAACCAGCCGGGCACCACCGACGAGTATCCGAATTGGCGGGTGCCGCTGACCGGACCCGACGGCCGGCCGGTGCTGCTCGAAGAGGTGTTCACCGATCCCCGGGCCGCGACGCTGCTGGACGCGGTCCGCGACGTCACCGCCGGTGAGACGCGGTGAAACCACTGCCCGCCGACCGGGCCGCCCTCAGCGATCTGGTGCATCGATATGCCGCACTCATCGACGATCGCCAGTTCGATTCCGTGCCAACACTGTTCACCGATACCGCCGAGCTGATAGTGGCCGACCCGCCGTCCGTGCTCGAAGCGGTGCACGCGCACCGGGGCCGCAACGCCATTGCCGCGGCGGTGGCGGCCGTGGCCCGCGTCGCCCGCACCGAGCACGCAATCGTCGGCGAAGTGTATGACGAGGGCCGGCGTCCGGCCTCGGCGCTCGGTCGTGTCACCGGTATCGCGCACCACTGGAGTCAGCGCCCAGGCGACAGCGGCGGGACCGAAATCGTCGATGTCGTTTGGCATCTGCGTTACGACGACGAGTATGAGCTGACCGACGCGGGTTGGCGGATCAGCCGGCGGGCGCTGTCCGTCAACGCCATCGAAACCCGTGCGGTGCGCCGATTGCGGCCGCCCGAATAGGCCGAAATCGTTTGTTCCGAAAGCATTTCGGGTAGGCCTAGAGAAAGTCGAATCGGCCTTCGGGACGGCCGCCTGCGCCGACTGCAGAGGAGACGATGATGGCCGAGATCGCGCCCCCGCCCCGCGCCGTGGGTGAGTTGAACGACTTCGAGGATGCCGCGGAGCGCACGCCGGTACTCGTGGTCATGGCCGGGGCCATCCTGGCGTTCGTGGTCTCGATGGCGGCGTTCGCCTTCGGCCAGGTTGGCTTGGGTGTTTCACTGGCCAGCGCCGGAATGCTGGTGTTCGGTGCCGGGCTGTCGTGGTTGGGCATGGAACGCCGGCGCGTGCGGGCCGCCGAACGTGAGCTGCTGCTACCCGATTCGCGACGTCGTTGAGCCTCAGCGCAGCTGTGCGAGATTCTCCACCGATTTGTTGACGTCGGAACGGAGCACACGGGCCACCAACCGGCCCACCGGTCCGCTGAGGATTCCGCCCGAAATGTCGGCGGTGAGTTGAAAGTCCGAGCCCGGATCTCGGCGCTTGACCGCCATCGCCACGGTGATTCGGACGCCGCCGCGACCACGGCCTTTCAGTTCAATCGCGTTGGGCTCGTCGTATTGCGTGACTTCCCAATAGATGACATTGCGAAAACCCTTGACCTTGATCAGAGACGCGACACAGGTGCCTTTCTCGATGGTGGACGGCACCTCACCGCGCCAGCCGCCGAAGATGGTCATCCACTCGCCGAATCGCTCCAGATCGGAAGCCAGCTTCCACGCGGCTTCCGGCTCCACGTCCGAATTGGTCGAAACGTCTACCTTGGCCACCGCAATCGCTCCTCTGCACTCCGGTCAGTGCGGGTACATACCCGGGTTCCCGGGGAGGATAAACGCGCGGTGACGGCCGAACGCGCCATCTTGCGACTGTTTCTAATTTATACAGTCGGCATAGTGTAAATTCGCTGATCGTGAGTAAATCCATTGACACGGGTTCAGATCTACGCGTAACCGCATCCGCGCATACCCACGACACGGCCTCCGACACACCTGCGGCGAATCGGCAGCTCGGAGTGGACTATGCGAGCGAGGTGCACTCGGCCGAGGACGTCGTCGACGTGGAGGCGTACGGCGGTGGATTCGACCTCACCCGGCGTGCCACCGCCCCGCGGCTGCGGGTCGGTCGAGACAAGTGGTTCAACCTGCTCTGGCTGATCCCGATCGGCTTCGTCTTCCTGCTCGCCGGAGTGGCGATCGGCAAGGGTCTGCACCACATGCCGGCAGTGCATTCGTTCATCGAGCGGTACCCCGGCACGGCGCCATCCGGTGCCGTCGCCGGCCGGCCTGCCTGGATCGGCTGGACCCACTTCTTCAATCTCTTCATGATGGTGTTCATCATTCGTTCCGGGATTCAGATCCTGTGCGACCATCCGCGGCTGTATTTCAGCCGCAACGCCACGCCCGGCAAGGATGAGTGGTTGCGTGTCGGACCGCCCGTCCCGGACGACCCGCTGTGGACCGCCAACGCCGATACCGTTGCTCTCCCACCGCAATTCGGGCTACCAGGATTCCGTCATTCCATTGGGCTGGCGCGATGGTGGCACCTCGGTATCGACGTGTTGTGGTTGGTCAACGGCGCGGTCTTCTACGTGTTGCTGTTCGCCACGGGACAGTGGCGGCACCTCGTGCCGACAAGCTGGGACGTATTCCCCCACGCCCTGTCCGTCGCGATTCAGTACGCGTCACTGGATTGGCCCACCGACAACGGCTGGGTCGCCTACAACGGCCTGCAGTTGCTCACCTACTTCACCACCGTGTTCATCGCGGCCCCGGCAGCCCTGATCACCGGCCTGGGCATGTCGCCGGCACTGTCACAGCGGGTGCACTGGCTCAGCAAGCGTTTGAGCATCCAGCACGCCCGCTCGCTGCACTTCCTGGTCCTGGTGTACTTCCTGTTCTTCATCCTCACCCACGTCACGATGGTTTTCGCGACCGATGCGCTGCGCAACCTCAACCACATGTTCGCGGCACGCGACGACAACGGCTGGGCCGGCTTCGCCGTGTTCTGCCTGGCCATGGTGATCGTGGCGATCGGCTGGGTCGCCGCGACTCCCTTCACCATTCGGCATCCCCGCGTGGTCCAGCGGGTCGGGTACGCGCTGGTCGGGCCCTTCCAGCGAGCGCTGGAGCACCTGAACCCCAAACCCGGCGCGTTCACCGAGAAGGACATCTCCCCGTACCACTGGCGCAACGGTCGCCTGCCGGAGACCGTGGAGTACAAGGAGCTGGAGAAAAACGACTTCAAAGACTGGCGGCTGAGGGTCTACGGCCTGGTCGAGAACCCCACGGCGTTCTCGCTCGACGATCTGCGCGCGTTGCCGTACCACGACCAGATCACCCAACACTTCTGTATCCAGGCCTGGTCAGGGGTGGCCAAGTGGGGCGGGGTGTCGATGCAGACAATCATGGACATCGTCAAACCGCTACCCGAAGCGCGATGGGTGGTCTTCTACTCGATGGGCCTGGGCGCTACCGGCGGCATCTACTACAACGCACATCCGCTCGACCAGATGACGCACCACATGAGCATGCTGGCTTACAACATGAACGGCGAGCCGCTCCCCTACCTGCACGGCCGACCGCTACGGCTGCGCAACGAATTGCAGCACGGGTTCAAGCAGGTCAAATGGATCAAAGGCATCGAGTTCGTCGCGCACTACTCCGAAATCGGCAGCGGCTACGGTGGTTACAGCGAAGACCACAAGTTCTTCGGCCGGCACCAGACCCTGTAGGACAGGGTCAGGGCCGCATCTAGGTCCCCCACGCCGCAGCCACCTGGGTGGCCACGTCGATGACTTGAGCCGCTTGCGACTGCGGCGAGTCGATTTCCTCCCGGACGTACTGGGCGATGAAGCGCCGGATCTCCCCGTCGACCCCGGCAAGGATGCGCAACACTTCGCCGCGGATCGACTTGGACGAGACGTTGACGGTGATATCCGACGGCCGCGGCTTGGACACGTCCACGATGAGCAGCAATGGTTCGGCCGCACGCGCGGTGGCACGCAGGGCGATGTCGCCGGCCACCACGAACCGCTGCTTGTCCAAGCGGAGGTCCAGCAGCAGGTCGATGGACAGCGGAATGTGGATGACGAAGGTGATCAGGTCCCCGAGCTTGCGCGTCACCCGGGGCTCTTGGATCTTGACCTGTGCGCTCACCTTGGCGATCCCGCCCGGCCCTTGGGCGATCGGTTCCATGGCGAACTCACTGCCCGCTATGTCGGACAACGCGGCGGCGACCCGGTCCGGCGTTACGGCAACCTCGAAAAATCTGCGGCCGAACTCTTCGTAGCTGAGGAAGGCGTGGTTTTCCATAAGGTTTATACGGTCTCATGCCGTCTGCAAGATCGGCCGCTGATCCGCTCGAGTCGCCGAAAAATTCGGCCGGGCCCCTCATCGCGACTGTGATCTGGGCCACTACCCGGCCGGTTGTGAACAACACCACAAGCGGGCCCTTCGATTGGGTGTGTCGGGCGGTGGGCTGCCACCCTTGACGTAATTGGAGGTGTTTGGAGTCTCATGCGCGCGCACGAAATCTCTGAGCAGCGCCCGGTCGTCACCCGGCTCGAGGGGCTGCTGACCTGGCTTGGCGGCGGACACGCACGCGAGCTGGGAGAACGCCACGAGCGGTCTACGCACGCCGTCGCCGGAGCCGTGGTGGTGCTCGGGGCGGTACTGGCCTGGCTGATCGCGGCCCTGGCTGTCCGCCCCGCGGTTGCTACCGCGCCGATATGGGCCGTCGTGGCAGCAACCCTCGTCTTCGGACTGCTGGTCGGTGCGATCACTCGCGGCATCGCCGGTGGTCCGGCCAAGGGCCGGGCCGGCACCGCGGGTCGCGCGGCCGTCGCCCTCCTCATCGGAGTCGTTGTCGGTGACCTCGCCGCGCTCGTCCTGTTCTCCGGCGCGATCGACCATCGTCTTGACGAGCGGGCGCTGCGCACGGCGGACTCCGCACCGGCCGTGGCCCAGGCGGCGGCGTCTGTGCAACAGGCGCGTTCGGCACGTAGTGCGCTGGACGGCACGGTCGACCAGGCACGCGGACACCTGGACAACGCGCTGGTGATCGCCCGTTGCGAGTACAACCCGACGCCGGCCTGCCCGCAGACCAGGATCACCGGCGTGCCCGGCCGCGGGCCCGAAACCCGTACAGCGAACGAACTTCTCGCCGACGCTCAACGGGAGCTGGACACCGCGCTGGCCGCACGCGACCGGCAGGCGCCGGCGCTGGACGCCAACGTGTCGCGCGCCGAACAGGCCCTCACCCAAGCGCGACAGGCCGTGGTCGCCGACGCCGGTCGAGGGCTGGGCGCACGGTGGGTCGCGATGAACGACCTGACCCTGGCCGGTGCCGGGGCGCTGATCCTGCGGATTCTGACGATCGCATTCTTCGCACTGCTGTATCTGCTGCCGCTGATCCTGCGGACATGGCGGGGCGAAACCACCCACGACCGCCACGCCGCGGCACGCGCCGAACAAGAACGGGCCGAGTTGGAGGCCGACACGGCGATCGCGATCAAACGGGCCGAGGTCCGCCGCGAGGCGGAAATCATGTGGGCCGAACACCAACTCGCGCAGACGCGCCTTGCCATCGAGGCCCAGGCCGAGATCGACCGCGAACACCAGCGCCGTCGAGTCGTCGAGGCACTCGACGCCCCGGTGCACGCGTCATCGGAGCGTACTTTCGAGCCAGTGGAGGAAGACATGTATCTGCCGATCGCCGCCGAAGCCGAAGCCGCAAGCCGGGCGGTGGCCGAGTTGCCGGCAGCGGAGCGGGACGCGCCGGCACCGGCTACCGAGAACCTGCCGGCACCGGCTGAACCCCTGATGGCGACCGTCGAGCATTACGAAGAACCGGCCGCTTCCGGAGTGGACGCGCAGCGCGGCGCCCCGCTGATTCCCTCGATTCCGGACGCCACCAAGGCGGCCGCCAGGTGGATCCGTCCGCTGGTGCCCCCCTTCGTCGCGCGGGTAATCGACAACACCACCCAGCCGCTGCGCACTGCCCGCCAGGTATTCGAGGAAGTCGAAGAGATTGCGTTCTCGCTCAAGCGGACCCGCAAAGTGACGGTGAATTCCGAGAGTTCCGACGGCGGTGTCCAACAGCAGCACCAGCAGCAGCCACCACTGCCAGCCCCTGCTGCGGAACCCGGCGGCACCAGCGCCCACCGGATCGACTCATCGCGTGGCCGGGCGGCGCAGCCGAACTACGGCGACACCTATGGTCAGGTCGGCGGCACGGCGCAACAGGCATCGCTGGGCCAGGTGCCCGCACGGGATATGGCCGGTTTATCAGTCGGGGCAGCGGGGACCGATGCCCGGCGCGAGCTGGTCGAGCGGGAAGGTCCGCGTGAGTTGCGGTCATCCGACGGCCCCCGCCAACTGCCGCCGGGCAGGTAGGGTCACCTGGCGGCAATCCGGGCGAGTCGGCCGCAGCGTATGATCTTTCGAGGTCGGCGGCGACATAAATTGCATACGGATTGAGAACGGAACGTGGATCTATGGATCTCCTGACGGCAGCAATCGTAGGGCAGCAACTCGCATGAGGGTCAGCCTGTTTCTGGCGGACGCTGCTCAGGCTGACGTCCAGTCAGGCAAGGTCCATACCCTCGGGTTGGGCTGGCGGCAGTGTCAAACACCTACGCCGCCATTTGCTTTGGTGATGTTTCTGGACATCGACTGGGATGAGACCAACAAGCAGCACAAGCTCACTTGCCAATTGCTGGACACCGACGGTCAACCGGTGGTGGTCTCGGGCCCACAGGGTCCCCAGCGGATCCTGTTCGAGGCTGCCGCCGAGGCAGGCCGCCTGCCGGGGGCGATTCACGGCACCGCGGTCCGGATGCCACTCACCCTCAACATCCCGGCTGGGATTCCGCTGGAACCGGGCATCTACGAGTGGCGGGTCGAGGTGGACGGGTACGAGCAGGCCACCGCCGTCGAGGCATTCATCGTGTCGCCGGGTGTCATCGCCCCGCCTCCGTCCTAGTCTCGTACTCAAATGAGTTGCGCTGCAGACAGATAGCGAGCACTGCCGCTGCGAAAGCGAATCTTGTTGCGCGGGAAGTTATCTGACCGCAAGTTCCAGACGCTCCAGGCGTCGAACCAGAATGCTCGGCAACCACGGGCCGACGTCGGCGGCTTCCATATGTGATGTCCTGCCGAGCAACATGCGCAGTGCTATCTGGGCTTCCAGCCGGGCCAGCGCAGCACCGACGCAGAAGTGGGCGCCCCTGCCGAAGCTGATATGACCCTTAACTTCCGGCCGGTCGAGGCGAAACGCGTCGGGCGACTCGAATTGCGCCGGATCGCGGTTCGCCGCTCCCCACAGCAACAGAAGATGCGAATCCGCCGGCAGTTGGACACCATTCAGCGTGGTGCACTCGCGCACGTGGCGATAGTGGCCCCGAAATGGTGCCTCGTAGCGCAACGTCTCCTCGATGAACGCACCGAGCAGCGCGGGGTGGTCGCGGACACGTTGCTGTAAATCCGGTCGGGTGGCCAGAATCATTGCCGCACTTCCCAGCAAGGACGCCGTGGATTCACCGCCCGCGGCGAACAGCGTGACCATCATGACCTGAGCCGTCAGCGTGTCCAGCTCTCCGGCCGCGCAGGCGGTAGCCAGCTCACCGAGCAGGTTGTCTTGCGGATCGGCCGCGGCCCTGTCGAATTGCTCGGTGATGTAACCGCTGAGCTCCATCACCGCGACTCCGGCCGCCGACAGCTGGTCGTGGTCGACCAGCCCCTCGAGCAGTTGAGTGGCGGCGTATCCCCACTTCACCAGCTGCGCAACATCTGTATCGGGGACACCGATCAGCTCGGCTACCACCATCATCGGCAGCCGGTTGGCCAGGGCGCCCATCCATTCGATACCGCCCTCCTGTACGCCGTCGGCCCAGAGCCGGTCCGCCGTCTCGGCGGCGAACCGTTCCATCACGCGAATTCGTTTGGCGGCCAAGTACCGAACCAATTGCTTGCGGTGTACCGCGTGGGCGGGATCGTCTGCCGTGGCCAGCACGTGGGTAGGCCCGCCCAGCGGGTCCATAAAGAAGGGTTCGACTGAGCCCTGGGCCGTATAGGTCAACGTGGCGGTCAGGTTCGAGGAGAACTCCGCGGTACGACGTACGGCCTCGTTGACCGCATCCCAGCCGCACACGGCATAGAAGTCGGAGTCCGCGATGCGGTGGACGGGGCCCGCGGCCCGCATTCGTTCATAACCGGGGTACGGATCCTGCAGGCTCTCGGGACTGAAGAGGGTGATCGCATCGGTGGCGACTGTCATCACGCCAGCCTTACGGGAAGAGATCGACAAATCAACGGCGCCGGACAAGTCGAGATCTGTCGGCGTGGGCCGCCGGCCTTGCTGCGTCTCACCGCAGTCGCCGGACAAGCAACGACGGTGAGATTCAACGCTGCGCCTGTCTCACGGCAAGACACTTGTCTCCCGCTGCGACCAGACCACCTATTGCGAAACCGCGCCGATCGAACCGTCCGCGGCCGCAACAATCGAAACACGCCGCGCAAGGTACTGGCCACATCCGCGGGTATCCACACCAGGAGTGCTTCGCCGTGGGCGAGGCGGGGACTGCGGTCGAGGAAAGAGTCGCGCGTCCGAATTGCCTGCAATGCGGCTCAGCCGCGACGCGTCAAGTGGAGCCGCTCCTGAGCGCACGATTTACCGGGTGTCGCCGACCGGAATGCCATGCCTCTTCGCTCTTCGCGCTGACGACGCGTATGAGGGGTTCGAGCTCCGCCGGTGTCCGGTAGCTGCGGCCGGCATAGATTCGCGGCAGTCGAAGCCAGCAGGCGGTGAACCGGCGACGAGCTAGGCAGAACCAGCCAGTGCATCGTCAGCTTTGAAGAACGTCTTGAGGCGAATCCCACTGGCCCCCAGCAGATTTGCGGCGAATTGTCCGCGCGTGGTCGGGTAATCCGCGTTGGTGGTGACCCCACAGGAATTGGTTGCACGCTAGAAGCCCAGAACCGGTGGCTTCGCGCCTGCCCCGCCGTTGCTGCCTGCGGCACCTGCGCTGCCGCTCGCACCCGCGCCTCCGGCCGGGCTACCGGGCCCGCCCAGCCCGCCGACCATCCCGGCGCCGCCCTTGCCGCCGGCGCCGCCTGGTCCGGGAGTTGCGCCGTAGAGCGCGGTTCCCCCGCTGCCGCCCCGGCCGCCGGTCCCGCCCGTGCCGCCACGACCTCCGGCACCACCAGAAGCGACGGCGCCGACGGGTCCGGCGGGACCTTCAGGACCGGCGGGACCCCCAGCTCCGGGTGATCCGGCAGCGCCGCCCACACCGCCGGCACCACCCGGAGCACCGACGCCGCCGGCTCCGCCGCTACCGCCACTACCCGATATCTGCGCGCCACCGCCGATGCCGCCATTGCCGCCGCCACCGCCGGTACCGCCAACACCACCAGCACCCCCGGCTCCAGCTGCGCCGCCGCGTCCGTACTGTCCGCCATTACCGCCGTTGCCGCCCCCGCCGCCTGCGCCCCCGAGGCCGCCAGCAGCCCCGGCGCCGCCGTCGCCACCATCACCTCCGTTTGCGCCGAACGTGCCGCCCGGCCCACCGTTTCCGCCACTGGCGCCGGAAGCACCGGCGCCGCCAGCACCACCTACTCCCCCGACTCCTCCGGCTCCACCGTTGCCACCGAGGGCGCCGCCGTGCCCGCCATCGCCGCCTCGCCCACCTGGACCACCGGTTCCGCCAATACTTCTGGGACCACCGGCGTCACCGCCGTCACCGCCGTCACCACCGACTCCCGCTGTAGTTCCGGCACCGCCGGCGCCACCCCTGCCGCCGGGAGCACCGACCCCGCCGTTCCCACCGTCGCCCCCGGCGCCTCCGATGCTGCCGGTGCCGCCGCTGCCTCCGGCGCCACCTGGCGCGCCAGCACCACCGTCGCCGCCGTCACCACCGTTGCCGCCGGATTGACCCGTGACACCGTTGCCGCCCTTGCCGCCGACTCCGCCTGGAGCGCCGGTACCGCCGTTGCCACCATCTCCGCCGTGGGCACCGCTTCCCGACGGGGATGTAGCGCCAGCAGCACCGGCGCCACCGGCACCACCGGCTTGCCCGGCGACACCGTCGGATCCAGCGCCGCCGGCGGTACCCGCACCTCCGACGCTGCCGGATGCGGCCGCGGGTTGGGTGATGCTTTGGGTCGGGTTGATGCCGGCTGCGCCGGGTGCGCCGGCACCGCCGGCGCCGCCCGCTCCCCCGTTACCCAGTGTTTGGACGTTGCCGCCGGCGCCGCCGGCACCACCGCCGATTCCGCCACGACCGCCCGCGCCGCCGTTGCCGAACGTGGCATCGCCCCCTCGACCACCGGCCTGACCGGGCAGACCATCGCCGCCGCGGCCTCCATTGCCGCCCAGCCACCCGCCAGGCTTGCCGGGCTGACCGGGCGCCCCGTCGGCCCCGTTACCCACCAGCGGTCGGCCGGTGAGCGCCAGGGACTGCGCGTTGGCGGCGGCGTTTACCGCCCTGACCGGGCTCAAGAGAGTCTGGGCCGCCGAGTTGATCGCGGTCATCGGGTTGGTTGCCGCTGCGGCGCCCAGTGCATTGACGGCTTCAGCGCTCTGATAGAGGTTCGCGCTGGCGGTCAGAGAGCGCACGAACTGCTCATGGAACTCAGCCGCTTGCCTGCTCAACGTTTGGTACGTACGTGCATGCTGACTGAACAGCACTGCCGCGGCCTTCGATACCTCGTCCAACGCGGGAGCAGCGACCCGAGTGATGGAGGCCACCGCGACCGAATTTGCTTCTCCCAGCGTCGAGCCAACACCGGCTAAGTTGTTGGCCGCCGCAGCAAGAAACTCCGGCGCTGCGATTACATACGACATGTCGATTTCCTTTATCGGCGGGATTGGGGGCGACGCCCGACTACCGGGACTTTCGTGGCGGCCAGCATCGTGGCGTAGCGGCTGTTGTTCTCACGAGAACCTCATGAAGAAGCCCGCGAGTGCGTTTCCGGAACTGCCTACGCCGGAGAGCAAGCTGGGCAGGGCCAGGGGAAGGGTTGCGGTATTGGCCACGCCCGAGACGGCGTTGCCCAGGTTGGAGAAGCCGGACATCAGGCCCCCGAAGTTCTGATAGCCCGATCCGCCCAACAGGCCTGCAGCGTTGGAGTTGAACCAACCTGACAAGCCGGTGCCGTTGTTGCCGAACCCGGAGCTTCCGCCGGCGCCGGTGTTGAAGAAACCTGACGAGGGTGCGTGGCTCGTGTTGAGGAAGCCGGGGCCCGAAGGTATGTCGAATTCCGCCAAGATGGTTGCGGGCAAGCGGATGCTCGGCACGGTAAGCGGGGGTGTGTTGAAAGCCCCCAGGCCAATCGGCGGCAATGTCAAGGCCGGGGTGGTGAATTCGGGGACTGCGACCTGGGGCAGGGTGAACTGGCCGACCTGCAGCGGCGGCAGCGTCAGGGGCGGGGTGGTGAATTCGGGGACTGCGACCTGGGGCAGGGTGAACTGGCCGACCTGCAGCGGCGGCAGCGTCAGGGGCGGGGTGCTGAATTCGGGGACAGCGACCTGGGGCAGGGTGAACTGCCCGACCTGCAGCGGCGGCAGCGTCAGGGGCGGGGTGCTGAACTCCGGCACCGCGACCTGGGGCAGGGTGAACTGGCCGACCTGCAGCGGCGGCAGCGTCAGGGGCGGGGTGCTGAAATCGGGGACCGCGACCTGGGGCAGGGTGAACTGCCCGACCTGCAGCGGCGGCAGCGTCAGGGGCGGGGTGCTGAATTCGGGGACCGCGACCTGGGGCAGGGTGAACTGGCCGACCTGCAGCGGCGGCAGCGTCAGGGGCGGGGTGCTGAACTCGGGGACCGCGACCTGCGGCAGGGTGAACTGCCCGACCTGCAGCGGCGGCAACGTCAGGGGCGGGGTGCTGAACTCGGGCACCGCGACCTGCGGCAGGGTGAACTGCCCGACCTGCAGCGGCGGCAGCGTCAGGGGCGGGGTGCTGAACTCGGGCACCGCGACCTGCGGCAGGGTGAACTGGCCGACCTGCAGCGGCGGCAAGGTCAGGGGCGGGGTGCTGAATTCGGGGACCGCGACCTGGGGCAGGGTGAACTGGCCGACCTGCAGCGGCGGCAACGTCAGGGGCGGGGTGCTGAATTCGGGGACCGCGACCTGGGGCAGGGTGAACTGGCCGACCTGCAGCGGCGGCAGCGTCAGGGGTGGGGTGGTGTACCCCGGGAAGTCGACCTTCGGCAGCGCGAACTGCCCCACCTCCAGCGGCGGCACCGTCAAGGGCGGGGTGGTGTACCCCGGGAAATCGACCTTCGGCAACGTGAACTGCCCCACCTCCAGCGGCGGCAACGTCAAGGGCGGGGTGCTGAACTCCGGCACCGCGACCTGCGGCAACGTGAACTGCCCCACCTCCAGCGGCGGCAACGTCAAGGCCGGTGTGTTGAACTCCGGAACCGAGATCTGGGGCAACGCAAATTCCCGAATGATGATACGTTGGAAGTACAAATCCGGGGTACCGAAATCGGACACTTGGAGTCGCGGCAATTCGAATTTGATGCCGTCGATCCTGACCCCCGCGAATTTTATCTCTCCGGTTGAGAACCACGCTGGTTCTTGTACGAGGTTGCCCTGTACATTGACGTAAGCGCCTATCTGAGGCAAAATTCCGTTTTCACCCGACTGCAACGCCGCAAATGTATTGGGAAGAATTAGCTTTATGTTTTGTATGGTAAAGCCGGTGACGGTCACTCCGCCAAATTCGATGAATCCAGTCGAGGCGGTCTTGAAGCCGGGCGTGATGAAGTCTTTGACATACACCGGCGGTATGTAGATCTCGGGAAGCGCGAAGCCTCCAGGCTGCTCGCCCACCACGATGTTGGCCGGGGTGGTGAACGCCGGGATCGTCAACGAGGGCACCGTCACCGAGGGTAATTTGAAGCCACCCACCGCAATGTCGGCTGGGGTGCTGAATGGCGGAATCGTCAACGACGGCACCGTCACCGAGGGTAATTTGAAGCCACCCACCACAATGTCGGCTGGGGTGCTGAATGGCGGAATCGTCAACGAGGGCACCGTCACCGAGGGTAATTTGAAGCCGCCCACCACGATGTCGGCTGGGGTGCTGAATGGCGGGATCGTCAGCGACGGCACGGTGACCGGCGGCAGCCCGAAGCCACCCACCTGCACATTGGCCGGGGTGGTGAACGCCG